>NZ_JBHYKH010000043.1:0-30559 GCF_042741275.1 Streptomyces sp. NPDC058964 | reverse complement strand
TTAAACCCCCCCGGTCCGCCCGGGGGGGGGGGGGGCGCCCCCCTCACCCCCGCCCCCAACCCACCCCCTCCCCCCCTGGTCGGGCCGGGGGCGGCTTCGCCGTGGCCAACGTCGAGTACCGCCGCGGCAGCGCGATCCCCGCCCAGGGCGGCGCCGGTCCGGTCGCCGGCCGCTGGCCGGACACCTTCGACGACGTCGCCGCGGCGCTGGACGCCCTGCCCGCGCTCGTCCGTGAGGCGCTCCCACAGGCCGACCCGCGCCGCACGGTGGTCACCGGTCACTCGGCGGGCGGCCATCTGGCCCTGTGGGCCGCGGCCCGCCACGTCCTGCCCGCCGGCGCCCCGTGGCGCACGGACGGCCCCGCCCCGCTGCGCGGCGTGGTCGCCCTGGCGCCGATCGCGGACCTCGCGATCGCGGAGAAACTCGACGTCTGCGGCAACGCGTCTCTCCAACTCCTGGGCGGAGAGGAGAAGTTCAGCGAGCGGCGGCCGTACGCGGACCCGGCGCTCCTGCTCCCCACCGGCATCGCGACCACCCTCGTCCAGGGCCGCACGGACACGGTCGTCCCGCAGGCGGTCGCCGAGTCGTACGCGGAGGCGGCGGCGAAGTCGGGGGAGGTCGTGGGGCTGACGCTCCTGGAGGACGTCGGTCACTTCCCGCTGATCGACCCGGCGGCGGACGCGTGCGCGGTGGTGGCGGAGGAGATCGCGCAGCTGGCCTGGTGACACGGACTCCTCCGCCCGGCTCCGGCGGACCCGGTGAGGGGAACCCCGGTCATACCCGTAGTACCTGAGAGCTACGGCCGGGAACAGCTCCCTGGCGGGACGCGAACGACACGTCCCGATTTCTAACTTCGCCTTCAGACAAGCCCGATGGCCGGGCGGACTGGAGGGAAGCCGACCATGGGGCCTGAACGGGACGGTACGACGCGGGCCGGTGGCACCGGACCGAGCCCCTCCGAACGGCGCCGCGAGCGCCGGGGGCGGGGGCGCCGTGTCCTCCTCGCCGCACTCGTCGCCGCCGCCGTGGTGATCCCCCTGTCCGCCGCCGCCCGGCCGGAGATACCCGCCCCGGCCCCGGCCGCCCTCGCCCCGCCGACGGCGGCCACGCTGGCACGGGCGTACGCCGCGAACCGTGCCGACGCCGCCGCGGCCGCCCGTATGGCCGCCGCCCACGGCGACCGCCACCGTGCCTGCGCGGACCGCTCGCTGGCCTCCCCGTCCCGCCATTTCCTCACCTTCGACGGCCGGGGCTCCGGCCGTGCGACGGAGGTCCTCGGCGACCTGGCCCGCGCCGACCACGTAGCGGTCCTGGTGCCCGGCTCCGACACCTCCCTCGACACCTACGGCCGCTTCCACAGGGCGGCGGCCGCTCTGTACGACGAACTCGTCCGACGCGCGCCCGCCCACGACCGGGTGGCCGTCGTCGCCTGGCTCGGTTACGACACCCCGGGCACGGTCAGCACCACGGTCACCACCACGGGCCGCGCCGAACAGGCCGCGCCCGGTCTGCGCGCGTTCTCACGGGAGCTGCGCGACGTCGTGGGAGAGGGCACCCACATCACCGCCGTCTGCCACTCCTACGGCTCGGTCGTCTGCGGCCGTGCCGCCGCCGGACTGGACGTCGACGACCTCGCCCTCGTCGGCAGCCCCGGCACGGGCGCCGGCTCCGCGGCCGCGCTGCGCACCCGGGCCCGGGTGTGGGCGGCCCGCGGCTCCGACGACTGGGTGGCGGACGTACCGCATGTCAGCGCCGACCTGTTCGACACCACCATCGGCTTCGGCACCGACCCGGTCTCCCGGGCCTTCGGCGCCCGTGTCTTCGACGCCGCCGACGCCGGCCACAGCGGCTACTTCACACCGGGCTCGACCGCCCTCGCCAACCTGGCCCGGATCGCCCTCGGCGAGACCTCGGAGGTGACCCGTGCGTGAGCCGGTCCTGAACCCCGCAGGTCCCGTGAGTCCGGCGAGCCCGGTGAGCGGCCCGTCCCGCGCGAACGGCACGACCTTCGTGAACGCCCGGACCGCCGCGCGCCGGCCGGGCCTCCCGCGCCGCGCGCTGGACGCGGTACGGCACGGCGCGCGCCGTGTGGACGCCGCCACTCCCCCCTCCCGGGACCGCGCCGTCGACGCTCTGCGCGCCTTCGCGATCCTCGGCGTGGTCCTCGGCCACTGGCTGGTCACGGCCCTGGTCGCGGACGGCGGCGCGCTGCGCGCGGCGAGCCCCTTGCAGCACATGCCCTGGCTGGCGCCCATCTCCTGGGTCTTCCAGACCCTCGCCGTGTTCTTCCTGGTGGGCGGGCACGTGGCGTCCCGGTCCCATGCCTGCGCCCGGGCGCGCGGGACGACCTACGGCCGGTGGCTGCGCGGCCGGCTGTCCCGCCTGTTCCGGCCGGTGGCCGCGCTGCTGGTCCTGTGGACGGTGGTGGCGGCGAGCCTGCTCGTCTCGGGCGCGCGGTTCGAGACCGTGCGCACGCTCACGAAGCTGGCCCTGTCCCCGCTGTGGTTCCTGCTGGTCTTCGCGGCCCTGACGGCGGCGACCCCGCTGGTGGCCCGGCTCAACCCGCTCTGGCCCCTGGCCGTCGTCCTCCACGTGGACCTCATCAGATTCGGCCTGGGCGGCGCTTATGCGTGGCTCGGCTGGGTGAACCTGGCGGCGGGCTGGCTGGTGCCCTACAGCCTGGGCGCGGCCTGGACCCGGGGCGAGCTGGAAGGCCGACGGGCGGGCTGGGTGCTGTTCACCGGCGGCGCGGCGGCCACCGCGGGGCTGGTCGTGTGGGCGGGGTACCCGGCATCGATGGTCGGGGTTCCCGGTGCCGCGGTCTCCAACCTCGACCCCCCGACCCTGGCGGCCGTCACCTTCGGACTGGCCCAGTGCGGGCTCGCCCTGCTGCTGCGCGAGCGTCTGCGCCGCGCGGTGGCCCGGCCGGTGGCCTGGGCGGCGGTGGCGCTGGTCAACCTCTCCGCGCTGACGGTCTTCCTCTGGCACCAGACGGCCCTGATGGCCACCACGGCCATGGCGCTCCCGGCCGGCCCCCTGGCCGGCCTGCACACCGTCCCCGACGACCTGACCTGGGTGGCGGCCCGGCTGGCCTGGCTGCCCCTCTTCACCCTGGCCCTCGCCCTCTGCCTGACCGCGTTCCGCTCGTACGAACAGGGCCCCCGCCGTCCCGGGGACCACCCTTCCCGGGTCGTCCGCCGCCACCTTCATCCGCGCCGACCACGACCGAAGAAGTCCCGCCATGCCTAGGGTTGACCGGGTGCTCCCCACAGACCCGGCGGCCGCCGACGGCGAGAAGTCCCCCGAGGGGCCGCCCGCGCCCCGATTCACGAAGCGTCTGCCGCACGGCCTGCTCACCGACCGGCGCCGTTGGCTCCGCGGCCTGACCTACCTGGTCACCGGGTGGATCGCCCTGGGCATCACCCTGGCCGGCGAAGACATGACCGCTGCCTACGGCTTCAGCACGTCCGGCGGTCTGCTGGCCGTTTCCGCCCAGGGCCTCGCGGTCGTCCTGGCACTGTCGCGCCCCGCCTCCGCCTGGGCCCTCTCCCTCGCCGCGACGGTCGTCACGGCGGCGTCCGCCCACCCCGCTCCCGCGGGCGCCCCGCTGCCCGGTCCCAACTGGCCCTGGTCGACCCCCCAGGTCCTGGCCCACGCCTTCGTCCTTCTCCTCCTCGCGCTGCGGCTCCCGACCCGCAGAGCGGTCGCCGCGCTGGCCGTGTGGGGGGGGGGGACCTTCGTGAGCGGGGGCCTCGACCCGGGCACGCGGCACAGCCCGACCGGCTTGGTCGCGGTCGCGGTCTTCGCCGTGGCCGTACTCGTGGGCACGGCCCTGCGCGGCCGCAGCGAGGCCCGCACCCAGCTCGTCGAGCAGGAGACCATCACCGCGGAGGAAAGGGCCCGCCGCACCCTGCTGGAGGAGCGCAGCCGTATCGCGCGCGAGCTGCACGACGTGGTCGCGCACCACATGTCGGTGATCTCCATCCAGGCCCAGGTCGCTCCACACCTTGTGGAGAACCCCTCCGAGGAGCTCAGGGAGAACCTGGCCGGCATCCGGCAGAACGCGCTCGAAGCACTCACCGAACTGCGCCGGGTGCTGGGCGTGCTGCGCTCGGAGAGCCCGGACGATCCCGAGGCCTCCGAGGAACCGCAGCCCACCCTCGACCGCCTGGACGCGCTCATCGAGAACACCCGGGCCGCCGGCCTGGACGTGGTGACCGACATCCGGGGCGAGCCCCGCCCCTACCCGCCCGGTGTGGAGCTGTCCGCGTACCGCATCGTCCAGGAGGCACTCAGCAACGCCCTGCGCCACGCGCCGGGCTCCCGGGTCCGCGTGGAGGTGAGCCACTTCTCCGAGGGCGTCCACCTGGGAGTCATCAACTCCCGGCCCCGGCACCCGGTTCCGCCCTCCCCGGGCACGGGCCACGGCCTGCTGGGCATGCGCGAACGCGCGACAATGCTCGGCGGCCACGTCACGGCGACCCCCACCCTGCACGGCGGCTTCATGGTGACGGCCTTCCTGCCCCAGGAGTCCCCGGGCCTGCCCCGCACGCGTACACCGGCACCCGCCGACGAAGGAGACAGAACCCCATGACCCGCGGCGGAGAAACCATCCGCGTCCTCATCGCCGACGACCAGCAGATGGTCCGTCAGGGCTTCACCGTGCTGCTGAACACCCAGCCCGACATCGACGTGATCGGCCAGGCGGTCGACGGCCGGGACGCGATCGCGAAGGTCGCCGAACTGACCCCCGACGTGGTCCTGATGGACATCCGCATGCCCGGACTCGGCGGCATCGAGGCCACCCGCGGTATCACCACGGACGATCCCGCCGTCAAGGTCCTGGTCCTCACCACCTTCGACCTGGACGAGTACGTCTACGAGGCACTGCGCGCGGGCGCCTCCGGCTTCCTCCTGAAGGACGCCTCCGCGGACAAGCTCGCCGAGGCGGTCAGAGTGGTGGCCGCCGGCGACGCCCTGCTCGCCCCCGGGATCACCCGCCGCCTGATCGCCGAGTTCGCGCGCCTGGACGGCTCCCGCCGGGCCCCGCTGAGGCAACGCGTCGGCGATCTGACGGAACGCGAGACGGAGGTGCTCGCCCTGATCGCCCAGGGCCTGTCGAACGCGGAGATCGCGGAACACCTGGTGGTGGCCGAACAGACCGTGAAGACCCATGTCGGCCGCATCCTGGTGAAACTGGGCCTGCGCGACCGGACCCAGGCGGCGGTGTTCGCCTACGAGTCGGGCCTGGTCCGCCCCGGAGCCCGCTGAACACACGGTGCCCGGCCGTGCCCGGCCGCGACGGTCTGCCCCTCGTAGCACCTGAGACGGATCCGCAAGGACCCCTCTCAGAGGTGACGACCGCGATCCCGGCCCCGCTTACCGTTCTGTACGTGACCGAGACGACGCACACGCAGACGACACCGCCGGGCGCGGCCAGGCCGCGCAGCCCGGAGTTCCGGCTGGTCGCGGACGCCCTGCGGGGGCTGCGGCAGGACCTGTTCCACGACGCGTTCGCGTATGTGCCGCTGCCCCGGATGAGCGTCGACGGCCCGCTGACCCGCCATCTCGGCGGCCGCGCGCGGGAGTACGCGGCCTGGACACCGCACGCACTGGTGGCGGCCGCCGGCGGGGTGGCGATGCTCAACGGGTTCTGGGGCAGTGCCACCGGCGGCGGACCGAATCTGCTGCGCGGTCTCCTCGCCCTGATCCCGGTGCTGCTGACGCTGGTGCGTCCGGTGGGGGCCTTCTGGCTGTCCATCGCGGCGACGGCGGCCGTCCTGAGCACGGGATCGGCCTGGGACGACTGGCCGTGGCTGCCGGGCAGCGCCGTCGCCCACCTCGTGGTGCTCACGGTGGTGGCGATCCGGACCGGCCCGCGCACGGCGGCCTGGATGTGGGCGCTGACCGCGGCCTACGGCTTCCTGGTCGAGGGCACCTTGGGCGGGGGCCACTACGACAGCAACGTCGGCCCGATGCTGGTGATCTCGGCGATGGCCCTGCTGGCCGTCACGGTCTGGCACATACGCCGGGACGCCGTGCAGAAGGTGACCGCCCAGCAGACGGTGACGGCGCACGAGCGCTCCCGCCGCACGCTGCTGGAGGAGCGCACGACCATCGCCCGTGAGCTGCACGACGTGGTCGCCCACCACATGTCGGTGGTCGCCATCCAGGCGGAGGCGGCGCCGTACCGGGTGGAGAACCCGCCGCCGGAGCTGGAGAAGGCGTTCGCCACGATCCGGGAGAACGCGGTGGCGGCGCTGACCGAACTCCGCCGTGTCCTCGGCGTGGTCCGCGCGGAGGACTACGAGGCTCCGGACGCCCCGCAGCCCACCCTCGCCGACCTGGGCTCTCTGCTCGCCAACGTGCGCGAGACGGGGCTCGCCGTGGAGAAGACGGTGACCGGCGCGGTGCGTGAACTCCCGCAGGGGGTGGAGCTGTCGGCGTACCGGATCGTGCAGGAGGCACTGAGCAACACGCTGCGGCACGCGCCGGGGGCGAGCGCGCGTGTCGAGATCGGGTACGTCCTCGGCGGGCTCGGCGTGCGCATAGTCAACGGCCCGCCGCCCGCGGGGGCCCTCCTGAAGCCCTCACCGGGTGCCGGGCACGGCATCACCGGGATGCGCGAGCGGGTCTCCATGCTGAACGGTGAGATGACGGCGGGCGCGGCGGACGACGGTGGTTACGAGGTGTCGGTGTTCCTGCCGGTCGCCATGGAACCGGACCGGGCCGATGACGGGCACGGCGAGAGCAACCAGAACAACCGGAACGACCAGAACACCCGCAACGACCGGAACGACCACGGGAACGGTGCATGACGACCCGCACGATCCGCGTACTGATCGCGGACGACCAGATGATGGTGCGCGAGGGCTTCTCGGTCCTGCTCAACGCGATGCCGGACATCGAGGTCGTCGGCGAGGCCGTCAACGGCCGCGAGGCGGTCGAGCGGGTACGGGAACTGGCCCCGGACGTGGTCCTGATGGACATCCGGATGCCCGAGCTGAACGGCATGGAGGCGACCAGGGAGATCGTCGCCGCGGACGGCACGGCGAAGGTGCTGGTGCTGACCACGTTCGACCTCGACGAGTACGTGTACCAGGCGCTGCGGGCGGGAGCCTCCGGCTTCCTGCTGAAGGACGCCTCGGCCCGCCAACTCGCCGACGCGGTACGCGTGGTGGCCTCCGGCGAGGCGCTGCTCGCCCCCTCGGTCACCAAGCGGCTGATCGCGGAGTTCTCCCGGCTGTCCGAGGCACCCCGGCCGGCGTCCACCGCGCATTCGGCGTACGGGGACCTGACGGAACGGGAGACGGAGGTGCTGGTCCTCATCGCCCAGGGTCTGTCGAACGCGGAGATCGCCGAACGGCTGGTGGTCGCCGAGTCCACGATCAAGACGCACGTGAGCCGGATCCTGGTGAAGCTCGGCCTGCGCGACCGGACCCAGGCGGCCGTGTTCGCCTATGAGGCGAGGCTGGTCACGCCGGGCTGAGAGACCCTGGTCAGAAGGGGGTGGGCCGGGCTAGCGTCCGGCCATGGCAGCAGCATCCGACCTCGCTTTCGACCCCTGGGACCCGGCGTTCGTGGCCGACCCGTACCCGGCCTACGCCGAGCTGCGGGCACGCGGCCGCGTGATCCACTACGAGCCGACCGACCAGTGGCTGGTCCCGCACCACGCGGATGTCTCGGCGCTGCTGCGCGACCGCCGTCTCGGCCGGACGTACCAGCACCGGTTCACGCACGAGGACTTCGGCCGTACGGCGCCCCCGCCGGAGCACGAGCCGTTCCACGTGCTGAACGACCACGGGATGCTCGACCTCGAACCGCCGGACCACACCCGTATCCGGCGCCTGGTGTCGAAGGCGTTCACCCCGCGCACGGTGGAGCAGCTCAAGCCGTACGTCCGGGAACTGGCGGGCGACCTCGTCTCCGCCCTGGTGGAGGCGGGCGGCGGCGACCTGCTGACGGATGTCGCTGAGCCGCTGCCGGTCGCTGTGATCGCCGAGATGCTGGGCATCCCCGAGTCGGACCGTGCGCAGCTGCGCCCGTGGTCGGCGGACATCTGCGGGATGTACGAGCTGAATCCGTCCGAGGAGACCGCGGCGAGGGCGGTTCGGGCGTCGGCCGAGTTCTCGGACTACCTCCGGGAGCTGATCGCGGCCCGCCGCAAGGAGCCCGGCGAGGACCTCGTCTCGGGTCTGATCGCGGCGCACGACGAGGGCGACCGGCTGACGGAACAGGAGATGATCTCGACAGCGGTCCTGCTCCTGAACGCCGGCCACGAGGCCACGGTCAACGCGACGGTGAACGGCTGGTGGGCCCTGTTCCGCAACCCGTCGCAGCTGGCCGCCCTGCGCGCGGACCACTCCCTGGTCCCCTCGGCCGTCGAGGAGCTGATGCGGTACGACACCCCGCTCCAGCTCTTCGAGCGCTGGGTCCTGGACGAGATCGAGATCGACGGAACGACGATCCCGAGGGGCGCGGAGATCGCGATGCTCTTCGGCTCCGCCAACCACGACCCGGCGGTGTTCACCGACCCCGAGCGCCTCGACCTCACCCGCCGGAACAACCCCCACATCTCCTTCAGCGCGGGCATCCACTACTGCATCGGCGCCCCGCTGGCCCGCATCGAACTGGCCGCGTCGATGACGGCCCTGCTGCGGAAGGCCCCGACCCTCACCCTCACGGCCGAGCCGCACCGCAAGCCGAACTTCGTGATCCGGGGGCTGGGGGGGCTGAGCGTGGAGGTGGGCTGATCATCCGTTCGGCTGATCGCGCGACGATCCTGATCGGCAGCCATCGGCGGATCGGCACACTGGCCCTGACTCGGGGGGTGCACCATGACGGTTATGGCAGAGCGCACGTCGCAGACGTCCCAGATGTCGGTGGAGGAGTTCGAGAGGATCGCCGTGGCCCACTTCGCCGGGCATGGAGAATGGGCTGATCCCAAGGGAGTACTTCTCGTCGTCGAAGTCACGTCCCATGACTCGGATACCGACCGGCGTGACCGGCAGGAGAAACCTGTGGCGTGAGGTGTTGCGGGGATCCCTCTACCTGCCGATCGATCGCGACAACCGCACAGTCACTCTGTACAGCAATCCAGGCTCGGCCGTCGGGTACCACAACATCCATGGGGGAACCTTTCGGCGCCGGTCCTCTGCTCCCCGAGCCTCTCGGCATTGAACTCGACACCGAGAGGCTCAAGCAGTCCGCCGACTGACGCTCCGCCCTCAGGCGGTCAGGTCCCGTCTCCGCAACCCCGCCAGCCCCACACCCCCCAAAACCACCGCCAGTCCCGCGAGGGTCAGTACCGGCGTCCACTCCATCCCCCCGCCCGGCAGCTTCGGGAGATGGCCGAAGGGGGTGAGGTCCAGGACGAGTTGGGGTGCGTCCAAAGCCGGGCCCACCCAGCCGATCAGCAGCACGGCCACGGCGACTCCCCAGGCGGCCGTCGCCAGCCGTGGGGTCAGCCCGTACAGCAGGACCGTGACCGCGCCGATCACCCAGACCGCCGGGAGCTGCACCAGGCAGGCGGCCAGGATCGGGCCGATCTCCCTGCCGTAGCCCACCGCGAAGCCCAGGCCCGCCAGGATCATGATCAGGGCGGATCCGCCGAAGGCGATCACCAGGTGACCGGCGGCCCAGCGCAGGCGGCCCACCGCGCACGCCAGCACCGGTTCCGCGCGGCCGGAGGTCTCCTCGCCGTGCAGGCGCAGGACGGCCGCGACCACGTACAGCGACGCGATCAGGCCGAGCATCCCGACCATCGACGCCACGAACGCGTCCGTGAGGCCGCTCTGGCCGCCCATCCGCTCGATGATCTCCTGTGCCTTGGCATTGTCACGGACCAGGTCGGCCGCGCCGTCCGTCAGCCCGCCGTACACGACCCCGGCGAGGAAGAAGCCGGCCGACCAGCCGAGCACGTTTCCCCGCTGGAGCCGCCAGGCCAGCGAGCCCGCCGTGCCCGGACCGCCGGTGGGCGGGCCGGGCCTGGTGGGCAGGAAGCTCATGCCGACGTCCCGGCGGCCCGCCAGTTCGTAGGCGACCGCGGTCTGCACGGCCACCGCCGCCGCGAACAGCAGCAGCACCCACCAGCGTTCGGCGGCGAAGGACCGCTGGTTCTCCAGCCAGCCCAGCGGGGAGAGCCAGGTCAGGACGGACGAGCCTCCCCCAGTGCCGAAAGCGTGGGAGGTGCCCCCGTCCGACGCCGAGTCGCCCGCCGCGCGCAGTACGAAGGCGGCTCCGAGGACCGCCGCCGTCAGGCCCCGGGCGAGGCGCGCGCTCTCCGTCAGCTGGGCGACGATGGCGGTCGTCGAGGCGAAGACCATGCCGACGCCCGCGAGTCCGAGGCCGAACGACAGGGCACCCGACGCCCCCTGCCCGGCCAGGCCGGCCGTGACCAGCAGTGCCAGTACGGCGTTCGCGACGGCCGCCGCCAGCAGCGCCGCGGTGAGGGAGGCCCGGCGGCCCACCATCCCCGACGCCACCAGCTCCTGGCGGCCGCTCTCCTCCTCGTCCCGGGTGTGCCGTACGACGACGAGCAGGCTCATCACGGCGGCGAGCGCGGCGGCGTACACACCCACGCGCCAGGCCGTCAGCGCGCCGATCGAGGTGTCGAAGACGGGGCCGATCAGGGCACGGAACGAGGCGTTGGTCGCCAACTGACGTACCAGGTCGTTGCGTTCGGCCTCGGTACCGTACAGCGTCTTCAGGGTGTTCGGCATGGAGAGGACCATGAGCGCGTTCACCGCGACGAAGACCGGGATCAGCACCCGGTCGCGGCGCAGGGCGAAGCGCAACAGCGTTCCGGTGCCTGCCAGTTGCCGGGCACCGCCGGAGGCCCTTGCCGCGAGAACGGTCATCGCGACACCTCGTCCTGGTAGTGGCGCAGGAACAGTTCCTCCAGTGTGGGGGGCGTCGAGGTCAGGGACCGTACGCCCGATTCGCTCAGCTGCCGCAGTACGGCATCCAGCTTGTCGGTGTCGACCTGGAGGCGGACCCGGCGTCCCTGGACGTCGAGGTCGTGGACGCCGGGGAGGTGCGCCAACCCGTTGGGCGGTCCGGCGAGTTCGGCCGAGACGCTGGTACGGGTGAGGTGGCGCAGATCGGCCAGCGAACCGCTCTCCACCGTGCGGCCCTTGCGGATGATGCTCACCCGGTCGCAGAGTTCCTCGACCTCGCTCAGGATGTGGGAGGACAGGAGGACCGTGCGGCCGCGGTCGCGTTCCTCCTCCACGCAGCGCTGGAAGACCGCCTCCATCAACGGGTCCAGGCCCGACGTGGGCTCGTCCAGGATCAGCAGGTCGACGTCCGAGGCGAAGGCGGCGACCAGGGCGACCTTCTGCCGGTTGCCCTTGGAGTACGTGCGGCCCTTCTTGGTGGGGTCCAGCTCGAAGCGCTCGATCAGCTCCGCCCGGCGCTTCTTGTCGAGCCCTCCGCGCAGCCTGCCGTAGAGGTCGATGACCTCGCCGCCGGAGAGATTGCGCCACAGGGTCACGTCGCCGGGGACGTAGGCGATTCGCCGGTGCACCTCGACCGCGTCCGCCCACGGGTCGCGGCCGAGTACCTGGGCCGCGCCCGCGTCGGCGTGCAGCAGGCCGAGCAGGACCCGGATGGTGGTGGACTTGCCGGAGCCGTTGGGGCCGAGGAAGCCGTGGACCTCGCCGGTCTCCACCTCGAGATCGAGGCCGTCCAGGGCGTGCGTACGGCCGAAGGACTTGTGGAGCCCGGAGACCGTGATTGCCTTCGTCATGCCGCCGAACGTACGCTTCCTTCAGAAATTTGTGAAGTTAAGGAACTGTGAAAACTCCGATAGGCTGGTGGCATGGCGGAGTCAAGGGCGGTGGAACGGGACCCCGAGTCGGTCTCACGGTTCGTGGAGCACTTCGCGGCACAGCTCGTCGAGGCGGGCGTGCCACGCATGCCGGCCCGCGTCTTCGCCGCGCTGCTCGCCTCCGACACCGGTGCCCTCACCTCATCCGAGCTGGGCGAACAGCTGCGGATCAGTCCCGCGGCCGTATCCGGGGCGGTGCGCTATCTGGCGCAGGTCCACCTGGTCTCGCGAGAGCGGGAACCCGGCTCGCGCCGCGAGCGGTACCGGGTGCACAGCGACCAGTGGTACGAGGCGCTCACCAGCCGCGAGGCGATCATCAAGCGCTGGGAGGAGGCCCTGCGCGAGGGGGTGGCGAGCCTGGGGGCAGACACCCCGGCGGGGAGCCGGCTCGCCGAGACCCTCGCCTTCTTCGAGTTCGTCGAGGGTGAGGTCGAGGCCATGATGGAGCGCTGGCGCGCCCACCGGGAGACGATCTTCGGCCGGTGAGCGGACCGGCCCTGGATGCGTAACAGGTCAAATACTCCAAGTGGCGGCCGGTCTGCATCCGGAGGGCGCATCATGACGTTGATGGCAGAGCGACCGACGACAAGCGGCAGCGAGCCCCGTGGCTTCCAGGCGCCCGCCTCACGATGAAGGCACCGTAAGCCCCCAGGCCCCCTCCAGGGCCCGCCACGTCCGCCGCCGCACCGGCCCCGTCACCGCCTCGTCCGCCCGGTACCGGAAGTCCGCCCCGGTCACGGTCACCGTGCGGCCGGACGCCAGCAGGGGAGAGGCCTCCGCCCCCACCGACAGGGGGTGCACCTCGACCTCGGCCAGGCCGGAGCGGCCCGGCGCCACCGACACCCCCTCCACCGGCTGGTCCAGGTCGACCACCGTCACCCCGTCTATCTCCACCCGCAGCCGCGCGGGCCCGGGAGCGGGCACGGACGGGGCGAGCCGCGCCGGGCGGGCGGCCAGGGTGCGCACCAGCGACTGGTACGTCGTGCGCAGCCACGGGCGGCCCGGGGCCGCGGGCACCGCCTCCATGGGCCGGGCCGCCTCCCGCGCGGCGAGCGGCGGGATCCGCAGCCCGCCCAGCACCACCCCGTCGCTGTCGTCGACCAGGAGGTCCAGGCGACGCTCGACCCCGTCGAGGACCGCCCGCGCCGCCGCCACCGCGCCCGTCGGCACCCCCAGGGTCTCCGCCAGCGCCAGCCCGCCCCCCACGGGCACCAACGACAGCACGCATCCGGCCAGTTCCCGCTGCCGGTGCAACAGGGACACCGCCCGGACCAGGGCGCGGTCGTCGCCGACCACCACCGGCCGCCGGGACCCGCGCCGGGCCAGCGCACGCGCGAATTCCTCGGGCCCCTCCGGCAGGCACACCTTCGTCGCCGCACCCGCGCTGAGCACGTCTTTCGCGATCCTCACGGACTCGCCGTCCGTCCGCCGGGCGACCGGGTCGATGACCACCAGCAGCTGATCGGACGTCGCGAAGGTCGCCACCTCGGTCCTGCCTCGCTTCCTCGGGTAGCATCTTTGTGCAAGAGCCCCTTGCGCTATTGCGCCAGGGGCTTCGTCTATTCCGGGGCATCCGGTCCGACGGTTGTGCGACCAAAGGCGGTCGCGGTGGTACGCGGCGGTGAACCTTACGCCCATGCCCCTGACGTTGGACATGCCCCGCCCGGAAGGGGTGTACGCGCGTGCCCGCACTTGTGCTGCTCGGTGCTCAGTGGGGTGACGAAGGCAAGGGGAAGGCCACCGACCTGCTCGGTGGCTCGGTGGACTATGTAGTGCGCTACCAGGGCGGCAACAACGCCGGCCACACGGTGGTCGTCGGCGACCAGAAGTACGCACTCCACCTTCTCCCTTCCGGAATCCTGTCGCCCGGATGTACACCGGTCATCGGAAACGGCGTCGTCGTCGACCCGTCGGTCCTGCTCTCCGAGCTGAGCGGTCTGAACGAGCGCGGCGTCGACACGTCGAAGCTCATGATCAGCGGTAACGCGCACATCATCACCCCGTACAACGTCACCGTCGACAAGGTGACGGAGCGCTTCCTCGGCAAGCGCAAGATCGGGACGACGGGACGCGGTATCGGCCCGACCTACGCGGACAAGATCAACCGCGTCGGCATCCGGGTGCAGGACCTGTACGACGAGTCGATCCTGCTGCAGAAGGTCGAGGCGGCCCTCGACGTCAAGAACCAGCTCCTGACCAAGCTGTACAACCGGCGCGCCATCGCCACCGGCCAGGTGGTCGAGGAACTGCTGGGCTACGCCGACAAGCTCGCCCCGTACGTCGCCGACACGGTCCTGGTCCTCAACCAGGCCCTGGAGGAGAACAAGGTCGTCCTGTTCGAGGGGGGCCAGGGCACGCTCCTGGACATCGACCACGGGACCTATCCCTTCGTGACGTCCAGCAACCCCACCGCCGGCGGTGCCTGCACCGGCGCCGGAGTCGGCCCCACGAAGATCAGCCGGGTCATCGGCATCCTGAAGGCGTACACGACCCGCGTCGGCGCCGGCCCCTTCCCGACCGAGCTCTTCGACGAGGACGGCGAGGCGCTGCGCCGCATCGGCGGCGAGCGGGGTGTGACGACGGGCCGGGACCGCCGCTGCGGCTGGTTCGACGCGGTGATCGCCCGCTACGCGACCCGGGTGAACGGCCTGACCGACTTCTTCCTCACCAAGCTGGACGTCCTGACCGGCTGGGAGCAGATTCCGGTCTGCGTGGCGTACGACCTCGACGGCAGGCGTGTCGAGGAGCTGCCCTACTCGCAGAGCGACTTCCACCACGCGAAGCCGGTCTACGAGACCCTCCCGGGCTGGTCCGAGGACATCACCAAGGCGAAGTCCTTCTCCGACCTCCCGAAGAACGCCCAGAACTACGTCAAGGCGCTGGAGGAGATGTCCGGCGCCCCGATCTCCGCGATCGGCGTGGGCCCCGGCCGGGACGAGACGATCGAGATCAACTCGTTCCTGTAAGGCGCGTCGGGCGCAAGTCGTGTGAAAGCGCGGCACCTTGGGCCGGTCATGGACATCCTTGACCGGCCCATGGGGTGCTCCTGGTTCCGCCCGGATCTGGGGGAAGGCAAGCATCTACGCGGGTAGTTGCCGTTTCTCCTCCCTCTCCAGTTCCAGGAGCCCCGTATGCCCGTCAGTCCCATGAACCGCCGGCAGTTCATGCAGAAGTCGGCCGTCACCGGTGCCGCCGTCGCCGCCGCCGGAGCGGTCGGTACCGGTACCGCCGAGGCCGCCGGGCACAAGCCCGAAAAGGCGCCCCGCACCTGGTCGTTCTCCGTCCTGGGCACCACCGACCTGCACAGCCACGTCTTCGACTGGGACTACTACAAGGACGCGGCCTACGCGGACAGCAAGGGCAACTCCGTCGGCGTGGCCCGCGTCGCCACCCTCGTCAAGCAGCAGCGCGAGGCGAAGGGCGAGGACCGCGTCCTGCTCGTCGACGCCGGCGACATCATCCAGGGCACCTCGCTGGCCTACTACTTCGCCCGCGTCGACCCGATCACCGGGACCGGCGGCAAGAGGGGCCCCAGGCACCCGATGGCCGTGGCGATGAACCACATGCGCTACGACGCCGCCGCGCTCGGCAACCACGAGTTCAACTACGGCATCGACGTCCTGCGCAGGTTCGAGAGCCAGTGCCACTTCCCGCTGCTCGGCGCCAACGCGCTGGACGCCAAGACGCTGCGGCCGGCCTTCCGCCCCTACACCGTGAAGCGGATCCGCGTACCCGGCGCCCCCGACATCAAGGTCGGCATCCTCGGTCTCACCAACCCGGGCATCGCGCTGTGGGACAAGGACAACGTGAGCGGGAGGATGGTCTTCCCGGGGCTGGTGGAGCAGGCGAAGAAGTACGTGCCGAGGCTGCGCGCGCTCGGCTGTGACGTCGTCTTCCTGACCGACCACTCGGGCCTGGACGGCTCCTCCTCCTACGGCGACGAGCTGCCGTACGTCGAGAACGCCTCCAACCTGGTCGCCGAGCAGGTCCCCGGCATCGACGCCATCCTCGTCGGCCACACCCACGTCGAGGTGCCGTCGTACACCGTCAAGAACGCGGAGACCGGCGAGGACGTCCTGCTGTCCGAGCCGTACTGCTGGGGCTACCGGCTGAGCGTCTTCGACTTCGAGCTGGAACTGCACCACGGGCAGTGGAAGGTGACGGGCAAGACGGCCCAGACCCTCAACCCGAACACCGTGGACGAGGACCCGGAGATCAGGAAGCTCCTGGAGGCCGATCACGAGCTGGTCGTGAAGTACGTGAACACGGCCGTCGGCACCTGCACCGCGGACCTCTCGGCGGCCGAGTCCTGCTGGAAGGACGTGCCCGTCATGGACTTCATCCACGAGGTCCAGATGCAGACCGTGAAGGCGGGCCTGTCGGCGGCGGACGCGGCCCTCCCGCTCATCTCGGTCGCCGCGCCCTTCAGCCGCACCGCCGACATCCCCCAGGGCGCCGTCACCATCAAGGACGTCGCCGGGCTCTACATCTACGACAACACCCTGTACGGCAAGAAGCTCACGGGCGCCCAGCTCAAGGACTACCTGGAGTACGCGGCGAAGTACTACCACCAGGTGCCGAGCGGGACGGCCGTGGACACCGCCACGCTCACCAATGCCAACAACTTCTGGGACTACATGTACGACACCGCGGCGGGCGTCTCGTACGAGATCGACATCGCGCAGGCGGAGGGGTCGAGGATCAAGAACCTGACCTACGACGGCGCGGCCGTCGCCGACGACCAGGTCTTCGTCGTGGCCGTCAACAACTACCGCGCCAACGGCGGTTCGGGCTACCCGCACATCGCGTCCGCCGCCATCGCCTACAGCTCCACCAACGAGATCCGCCAGCTGATGATCGACTACGTCGTGGCCAAGGGGTCCTTGAACCCGGCCGACTTCGCGGTCACCAACTGGAAGCTGACGCAGGACGGCACGCCGGTGTTCTGATCCCGGTCCCGGCGGCGCGGGCCGCCGGGATCACCTCAGGCAGAGGTAGAGCAGGAACCCGACGTAGGCGATGTGGAAGAGCCCCATGCAGATCCACTGAACCGGGCGCATCTGCCACTTCGCGGCGCGGAGGATCTCCCACTCGCTGACGGCGAAGAAGGCCACTCCCAGGGCGACGGCCACCCACAGCACCGTCCAGCCCAGGGAGTTGCCGTCGCCTCCCAGGCTGCCCTCCACGCCCTGCTGGGCGCGGACCCCGCGGGTGATCAGGAGCATGGCGATCAGCAGCTTGTGCCAGCCGTGCTTGTGCTGTGCCGGCGCGGCTTCGGGCGGCGCGGCCTCGACGGGGGTCGGCACGGCGGACTTGGGGTGCTGGACAGGTCCTTCGGACATGGGGTCACTTCATCAGGTCCATGCCAGAAATGCCAGGTCGGAAGCCATGATTCCGGCCTGGTGTCCGATTCGACGCCCGCGCCGGGCGGCGATCAGCTGAAGACGATCATCGAGCCCTGCGCCAGGCTCCGGGTGGCCGCCGCGTGCAGACCCAGCCAGACGTGCCGCTCGCGGGCGAACGGACTGGGGTCGTACGGCGCCGGGACCGCCGGTTCCTCCAGCTCCGTGGGGGCGCGCGGCGGCTCCGGCGCCGCCGGCGGGTTGGCCGGGTCGATGCCGATCGAGGGGGCCACGAACTCCAGCTCCCGCAGCAGCGTCTGGGAGGAGCCGAGGGGGCCGCCGCCCGCGAGCAGCTCCTCGTTCGACAGGGGGTTCGGGAAGTCCACGGGGACGTACGCGCCCGCGTGGTCGTAGTGCCAGACCAGGTGCGACTGCTGGGCCGTCGACTCGAACATCTCCAGGAGCTGCTCGTAGTCGCCGCCGAGATCGTCCACCGGGGTCACCGGCAGCCCGCACATCTGGAGCAGGTAGACCCGGCGCAGGAAGTGCAGCGCGTCGTAGTCGAACCCGGCCACCGGGGCGACGTCTCCGGACAGGCCCGGCATGTACTGGTACACCGGCACCGGTGGGAGCCCGGCCTCGGCGAGGACCTTGTTGTATTGCGCGAGTTCCTCGGCGAACGGGTTGTCGGGGGTGTGGCACAACACATCCACGAGCGGCACCAGCCACAGGTCACAGGCCAAAGAGAGCTCCTCGCATCAGCAGGCGTACACGCATTGCAGGGTGGTCAGGGCAGGGTAGTCGGTGCGGCGCGGGCTCAGCCCCCCTCGTGCAGATCCCATACCCACACACCGCCGGTCCACCTCCCGGCACGGCCGGTGAGCTTCTCCAGGGCCTGGCGCAGGGCGTCGTCGTGGGGCTGCGGCGCGACCACCAGGATCGCCGCCTTCCAGTAGGCGAAGTCCTTCCTGGCCTGCGCCTGCCAGTTCTTGCCGATGACCGGGACCACGCCCGTGTAGGCCACGTCCCGCAGCATGTTGGAGGTGTAGCGCGGAGCGGCGCCGTAGATGCCGATACGGTCCTTGCCGTACGGGCCGTTGAAGTAGCCGCCGGGGAGCCTGAAGCCCAGACCGGAGGCCGTCTGCCAGTGCAGGGCCTCCGCGGCGCCGGGATCGGGCAGCGGCACGGGGACGAGCGACTCTCCCTCGCGGACGTACGACTTCCACATCCCGTCCGTGATGAACGCCGGCACCGGCGCCCGCTCCTGGGACTTCAGCGGCGCCGGAACCAGCGGCAGCAGGGCGAGGAGGACGGCCATGAAGCCGAAGTACATCGTGCCCACGGCACGGGTCGCCGCCAGCCGGTCCACCGCGATCGCGAGCAGCATGCCCAGCGCCGGGGCGCAGATCATCGCCACCCGGCCCTCGATGACCGACTCGAAGAGCGGCTTGTCGGCGACCAGCGCCCACGGCCCGGGAAGGATGTCGTCGGTGAGCGGAATGCGGATCTTCGGGCCGAGGGAGAGCACCGCGGCGGCCAGCGCGGTGAACGCCAGCACCTTGACCAGGGTCCGCTCCCACAGCCGTACGACGATCGCGAAGACGAGGACGATCAGCGGCCAGCCGTAGAACGCGTTCTGCTCGGTGGGGTTGAGGGAGAGCGCGTCGGCCCGCTGCGCGTCGCCCGCGACCAGCGAGCGCTCGGCGAAGGCGAGCAGGGACAGGGGGCTGTTGCCCGCGGTGTCGCCGTGCAGCACGCTCTTGTAGCTCTGCGGGCCGGCGAACTGCCAGTACAGGGGGTAGGCGACCAGGGGCAGGCAGACCGCGCCGCCGAGCAGGAGGCCCTTCAGCAGCGGGCGCCAGGCCTCCCTTGCCACGTCCCGGCGTACGGCGGCGTAGGCGGCCACGAAGAGGGCCAGCCCGATCGCCGCGAGCAGGAAGGGTTCCTCACCCAGGAAGACCTGGTAGGCGGTCATCAGGCCGAGGACGGTCCCGTCCCTCACGACCCGCGTGCCCGCGCACAGCCGCAGCACGCGGTCGATGATCAGCGGGATCATGAAGAGGATCACGAAGTTGGGGTGCGCGTTGGCGTGGCTGACCATCGGGGGCGCGAAGGCCGCCAGGGACGCGCCGAGGAAGGCGGCCGCCCGCTGCCGTACGACCCGTTTCACGATCAGCCAGTACCAGGCGGTCGCGGTGGCGGCCAGGCCCAGCGTCATACAGAGGCTCAGCGCCGCCGCCGGGCCCGCGAACAGCGTGACCGGCGCGAAGGGGACGGACAGGCCCAGCATGACCGTGTTGGCCATCAGGTTCACGCCGTCGGGGAAGCCCTGGAGGTCGGTGAAGAAGGGGTTGCGCAGATGGGCGACGTTGTCGGCCGTCACCGCGAAGAACCACTCCCACTGGTTCTGGTCCTGCAGGGAGTCGGGGAGGTAGCGGTGCGCCGGGTCGAAGAAGCGGCCCGAGTACAGGGCCGTCGCCATCAGCAGGAAGAGGGTGGTCGCCAGCAGGTCCGCGGGCCTCAGGGCGCGCGCCCTGAGACGGGCCAGGTCGGCGAGCACGCGGGCGTAGTCGAGGGGGCCGACCTTCGAGCCGGGCTGATGGCTCCAGCGCACCGGCACCTCGGCGACCGGCCAGTCGGAGCGGCGGAAGTACTGGAGCACCTCCACGTCTATGCCCCAGCCGTCGAGCCGGGAGGCGGCGAATGCCTCGCGGGCCCGGTCGCCCTCGAACAGCTTGAAGCCGCACTGGGTGTCCCGTATGCCCGGCACCGCCGTCGTGCGTATCAGGAGGTTCCCGGCACGGCCGAGCAGCTCGCGCACCCGGTGCTGATGGTTGTCGATCGACGCGCCCGGCACCGAACGCGAGCCGATCGCCGCCGAGTGGCCCTCGCTGAGCGCCTTGTCGAGCCGCTCCAGCTCCTCTATCGGGGCCGCCAGGTCGGCGTCGGTGACCAGCACCCGGCGGCCGCGCGAGGCCGCGACACCGAGGCGCAGGGCGCTGCCCTTGCCGCGGTTGCGGGCACTGGTGACGAGCCGGACCCGCGGGTGCTGTAACGCCGGGACCTCCCGGGTGCCGTCGGTCGACCCGTCGTCGGCGACGATCACCTCCCACTCGCCCCAGCGTCCCTCGTTGTCGCCGAGGTAGGCGGTGACGGCTTCGAGGGTGGGGCCGAGTCGCTCTTCCTCGTTGTAGGCGGGGACGACGACGGAGAGGTCGACGACCTCGGAGCGGCGGCCGCTCATCCGGCGGCCAGCTTCTCGATGAGGGCGAGGGAGTGCGCGTTGTGGTCGGCGACCACGGCCCGCGCCGCCGTGAAGTCCCGGCGCGCCAGGGCGTCGACCAGTTCGGTGTGACCGGACCACAGCCGGCCGCGCAGATCGCTCAGCCGGAGCAGGTGCTGCACCGCGCACACCCAGGACTGGACGCGCAGCCGGTGCAGGAAGTCGGCGAGGTAGGGGTTGCCGAACAGGGCGCTGAGCTCACGCCAGAAGCGCAGGTCGTAGCCGATCAGCACGCTGAGGTCGCCTGCGGCGGCCGCGCGCTGCGCCTCCTCGCCGCGCCGGCGGACCGTGCCGAGCGCCGCCGCCGTGCGGGGGTCGTGCGGGTCCCGGAGGGCGGGGTGGCCGGCGGCCAGGGACTGGAACATTCCGTCGGTGACCAGGCTGCGGGCCTGGATCATGCCGCGGTAGTCGTCGACCGAGTATTCGGGGACGCGGAAGCCGCGGTGCTGGTCGGCCTCCAGGATGCCCTGCGCGGACAGGTCGACCAGCGCCTCGCGGACCGGTGTCGCCGAGACCCCGTACTGCTCGGCGATCTCCTTGACCGTGAACGCCCGACCCGGCTGGAGCCGGCCGGCCAGCACCTCGTCACGGAGCGCGTCCGCGATCTGCTGGCGCAGGGTGCTGCGCGTCACGGCGCCGTTGCCGGGCATGGTCGGGGGCTCTCCTCACGCGTACGGGTGACGTGCTCGTCCATATCTACGAGCACGCCACCTTACGCGTTCGGGTTCCCCCTGGTGAGCCCCGGTGTTGCGGTCCTCACTCACACCGTGTATTCGTCGGCCACGCTCAGGGCGGCGTCCAGGGCCGCCAGACCCTCCTTCAGCTCGGCCTCGGAGACGTTGCAGGGCGGCACGACGTGGGTGCGGTTCATGTTGAGGAAGGGCCACAGGCCGTTCTTCTTCGCGGCAGCACCGAAGGCGGCCATCGGCGCGTTCGCCTCGCCCGCCGCGTTGTACGGCACCAGCGGCTCCCGGGTCTCGCGGTTCCGCACCAGGTCGAGGGCCCAGAACATGCCCACACCGCGTACCTCGCCGACGCTCGGGTGCCGCTCGGCCAGCGCTCGCAGGCCCGGCTCTACGACCGTGGCGCCCAGGTTCTTCGCGTTGGCGACGACCCCCTCCTCCGCCATCACGTTGAGGGTGGCGACGGCGGCCGCGCACGCCAGCGGATGGCCGGAGTACGTCAGGCCGCCCGGGTAGGCCCGCTTGCCGAAGGTCTCCGCGATCTTCCCGGAGATGGCGACACCGCCGAGCGGAACGTATCCGGAGTTCACGCCCTTGGCGAAGGTCATCAGGTCGGGCACGACGCCGAACAGGTCGGCCGCGAACCACTCACCGGTGCGCCCGAACCCGGCCATGACCTCGTCGAGGATGAACACGATCCCGTACTTGTCGCACAGCTCCCGCACGCCCGCGAGGTAGCCGGGCGGCGGAACCATGATCCCCGCGGTGCCGGGGATCGTCTCCAGGACGATCGCGGCGATGGTGCCCGGTCCCTCGAAGGCGATCGTCGTCTCCAGGTGTTCCAGGGCCCGCGCGCACTCCTGCTCCTCGGTCTCCGCGTAGAAGCGGGAGCGGTAGAGGAACGGCGCCCAGAAGTGGACGACGCCGGCGGTTCCGCTGTCGGAGGGCCAGCGGCGCGGGTCGCCGGTGAGGTTCACCGCCTGCTGCGTGCCGCCGTGGTAGGAGCGGTAGGCCGACAGCACCTTGGCGCGGCCCGTGTGCAGCCGGGCCATGCGCACCGCGTGCTCGACGGCGTCCGCACCGCCGTTGGTGAAGAAGATCTTGTCCAGGTCGCCCGGGGTCCGCTCGGCGATCAGCCGGGCCGCCTCCGAGCGCGCCTCGACGGCGAAGGCGGGCGCGAAGGTGGTCAGGTGCGCGGCCTGCTCCTGGATCGCGGCGACGACCTTCGGGTGCTGGTAGCCGATGTTCGTGTAGACGAGCCCGCTCGTGAAGTCGAGGTAGCGCTTGCCGTCGTAGTCCCAGAAGTACGACCCCTGGGCGCCGGCGACGGCGAGCGGGTCTATGAGCTCCTGGGCGGACCAGGAGTGGAAGACATGTGCGCGGTCCGCGGCCTTCACGGCGGCGCCGGCTTCGGGGTTGGGCTGAGGGGTCATGCGGGCGAGCGTAAATGTCCGCGATGCGAACGCGATATCGGCGACCTGTTCCCTGGTCGGGGGGTTTCCACGACAGATTGTCTGTTACGGAACCGTAGACCCCGCTCCGTACGACTCCCCAGCGGGCAGCACTATTCTCGGTCCGTTGCACACGTACGGGGGGAAGGCGGCGCAGCGATGGAGAAGCTGGGAGCCGGGGATCCGCAGCGGATCGGGGCCTACCGGCTGCTGGCGCGTCTCGGCGCGGGCGGCATGGGACACGTGTACCTCGCACGGTCGGACCGGGGCCGTACCGTCGCCGTGAAGCTGGTGCGCGAGGAACTCGCCGCACAGGAGGAGTTCCGGGCGCGGTTCCGGCAGGAGGTACAGGCCGCGCGCCGGGTCGGCGGCCACTGGACGGCTCCCGTGCTGGACGCGGACACCGAGGCCGCCGTGCCGTGGGTGGCCACCGGGTACGTCGCCGGACCCACCCTTCAGCAGGTCGTCGGAAACGACCACGGCGCCCTGCCGGAGCGTTCGGTACGGATCCTGGCGGCCGGGCTCGCGCACGCGCTCAAGGACATCCACGCCGCCGGGATCGTCCACCGCGACCTCAAGCCGTCCAACGTGCTGGTGACCATCGACGGGCCGCGCGTCATCGACTTCGGTATCGCGCGGGCGCTGGAGACCCTGGCCGGTGACGGGCTCACCCGCACCGGCTCCCTGGTCGGCTCGCCCGGGTTCATGGCACCCGAGCAGGTGCGCGGCGACCGGATCACGCCGGCCTGCGACGTCTTCTGCCTCGGATCCGTGCTCGCCTACGCGGCGACCGGCAAGCTGCCCTTCGGGGCCGCCAACAGCGGTGTGCACGCCCTGATGTTCCGCATCGCCCAGGAGGATCCCGACCTGGAGGGCGTGCCCGAGGGCATCGCCGACCTCGTACGCGACTGCCTGAAGAAGGACCCGGCCGCCCGGCCGGCGCTGGACCGGATCCTGGAGCGCACGGGCGCGGAGGACACGGTGGCCGGAGGGCGTTCGCGCGATCCGTGGCTGCCGGGCGGGCTGGTGGCGCAGCTCGGGCGGCACGCGGTGCGGCTGCTGGACACCGAGGACCCGGAAGGCACGGCGGAGGGTCCGCAGGGGCCGCCTCCCCGGCCTGCCCTGCCCCCGGCCACGTCCGGCGGGAACCAGGTGCCCGACGGGAGCGCGGACCGCACCGCCGGGCCGGCCCCCGGCGCGGACCGTGCGCCCGACCCCGTCCCGGCCTGGATCCACAAGCAGGATCCGGCGCCCGGCCAAGGTCAGGTTCAGGGCCAGGACCGGATGCCGGACCGCGCGCCCGCGGCCTCCCCCCAGCACGCCCCCGCCTCCGACGACGCCTCCGCACCTCCCCCGCCGGGGGACCCGCGGTCGCCGGGCGGGCCGGGTGTGAACCACCTCCCCACGCTGGTCGCGGGCCAGACGCCCCCGCCGGGGACGCCGCCCGCCCACCCGGCGTACGGCTATCCGCAGCAGCACCCGCAGCCCCCCGCCTACGGCTACCCGCAGCAGTCCGGGGCCGGATCCTGGCCCGGTCCGGGGCAGCCGTACAACCCGTACGCGGGCGGCCTCGGCTCGACGCCGCCGTACGGCCCGCCGCCCGTCGGGTCCACCCCGCCGTACGGACCCGGTGTACCTCCGCGGGAGCCGGGCCGGACCGGCCGGTCCACGGCGCTGCTCGCCGTGGTCGCGCTGGTCGTCGCGCTCGCCGCGGGTGGCTCGGTGTACGCGCTGATGAAGGGTGGCGGCAGCGACGACAAGGGCGGTGGGACGGTCACCACTTCCCCGACCACCGACGCCCCCACGACCACCGGCCCGACCACCTCCGGGCCCGCCCCGACGACCTCGCAGCCCACCTCCTCGGCACCCTCGGACGGGGCCATCCCGGCGGGATACCTGGGGACGTGGGAGTCGTCGATCGACAACGCCAACGGGCACAGCACCCGCGAACTGACCATCGCGCAGGGCGATGTGGGCGACACCGTCCTCACGCTCGTCGCCGACGGGCCCACCGCCGACGGTGGCACCTACCACTGCGTCTTCACCGCGAAGCTCTCCGAACAGCCCAGCGGCGACGGCCCGTTGGAGATCGGCCCGTCCGCGGTCACTTCCGGCGAACCGCTCTCGTCCTGCACGCCCGGCGACGCCACCGAGGTCACGCTGCTGTCGGACGGCAGGCTGCGACGGGAGAAGAGCGGCAGCGGGGAGAGCCTGACCTACACCCGGCAGTGAGAGCCTGACCTACACCCGGCAGTGAGAGCCTGACCTACACCCGGCAGTGAGGGGCGCGGCCCGCGAACTCCGCTTTCCCGGAAGGTCGTTGACGTCGTTGCACGTCGATGAGAACGTCGTAGCCGTGGGGACGGCGCTGCTGGGCATCGTCGCGGCGGCCGGCATGGTCCGGAACGAGCGCCGGGTACCGCGCCGCAAGAGGATCGGCTACCGCGTGCGGATGGACAACCCGATGGGCGGTGACGTCCGTTCGGGCCGCGCCAACCGCCGCTGGGCCTCTTCGACGAGGAGCCGGTCATGGCGGAAGCGACGCCGGTCCTGGGCCGACGGCGCCGGGGTCCCGGCCACTCCCGGGGCCGACGGCCAGGACGTGATCCCGACGCACGGCCACGTCCCGTGCTGGACGCCGGAGGGCATGAACCGGAGGGCATGAAACTGTGCGCGTGAGGTCCTGCCGGCCGGTTACGCGCGTCCCGTGACCGCGGTTCATCTCGGCTCGGGTGGGCGTTGCCTGGGCATGTTGGGCCGCGCGGTGGTTCCCGGGGGCATCGGGAACCGTCCTTGGAGGGAGCCTGTGTCCGGCCGGGGGACGGCGGCCACCGCCGACTGGATGCCGAGCGGTGCGGCGCCGGTGCGGAACTCCACCATCCAGTCCGCGGTCTCGGTGCGCACCAGCTCCGTCACGTCCTCCGAGAACCGCCGCAGCACCCCCAGGCACCGCTCGGCGGCCTCGCTCGCCGTTCCCTCGGCCGGTCCCAGCACCTCCCGCACGCACTCCGAGGCCCAGTCGAACTGGAGCACCTGGAGTCTTCGCTGCACGGCCTGCGCGGTCGCCACGTCCCTTATCCATCCCGAGGTCAGCCCGAAGTAACGGTCCACGCAGGCGCACGCCACCGCCAGCACCAGCGCCAGGTAGCCCCAGGCCGCCGCCCCGTCGACCGCTCCCGTCAGGTCCAGCAGGGGCAGCACGCCCGCCGACACCGCCCCCACCGCCGCGCCCACGCGCAGCGCCCGCGCCCCCTGCCGCTTCCACACCCGGTCCGCGAGATACCAGGACGCCGTCTCCAGTGCCCTGCGCTCCACCCAGCGGTACAGCTCGTCCAGCCGCTCGGCCGGCTCCCCCCAGTCCCCGAGCGGAAACGCGCGTCCGGTCAGATCGCCCGGCCGCAGCCCTGCCGCACCCTCGCCCCGCCCGTCCTGAGGCGGACCCTCGGGCTGCATCTCCGGCTGACCCACCCGGCACTCCCTACTGATCACGTCCTGTCACGTTGCGTGACATTGGATGCTCATGCGCGGCACCTTTCCTACCGGCCAATGGGTGGCGAAGGCATGGCTTTCCTCCCTTTTCCGCCCGGAAGAGGGCCTTGATCAGGTATAGGACCCACCGCAATCTCACTCGAAAGAGTGGCGGGGCGATGGCTGCGTGGACCACGTAGGCTCGTGCACAACGGAGAAGAACGAAGAACCGAACCAGGAGCTGATCGTGATCCCCGGTGGTGGCCAGCCCAATATGCAGCAGCTGCTCCAGCAGGCCCAGAAGATGCAGCAGGATCTGGCGAAGGCCCAGGAGGAGCTGGCGAACACGGAGGTCGACGGCCAGTCGGGCGGGGGCCTGGTGAAGGCCACGGTCACCGGCTCCGGTGAACTGCGCGCCCTCGTCATCGACCCCGAGGCGGTGGACCCGGAGGACACCGAGACCCTCGCCGACCTGATCGTCGCGGCCGTCCAGGCCGCCAACGAGAACGCCCAGACCCTGCAGCAGCAGAAGCTGGGCCCGCTGGCCCAGGGTCTCGGCGGCGGCAGCGGTATCCCCGGCCTGCCTTTCTAAGACGGGCAACGGCCAACTACGGTACGTACTGGAAGACTCCAGGAAGGGCAGTCCGTTGTACGAAGGCGTGGTCCAGGACCTGATCGACGAGCTGGGGCGGCTGCCCGGCGTCGGTCCCAAGAGCGCGCAGCGGATCGCCTTCCACATCCTGCAGGCCGAACCCACGGACGTACGCCGCCTTGCCCAGGCCCTCCTCGAGGTGAAGGCGAAGGTCCGCTTCTGCGCGACCTGCGGCAACGTCGCCCAGGAAGAGCTGTGCGCGGTCTGCCGCGACCCCCGGCGCGACCCCTCGGTCATCTGCGTGGTCGAGGAGCCCAAGGACGTGGTCGCGATCGAGCGCACGCGCGAGTTCCGCGGCCGCTACCACGTGCTCGGCGGCGCGATCAGCCCGATCGAGGGTGTGGGCCCGGACGACCTGCGCATACGAGAGCTCCTGGCCCGCCTGGCGGACGGCACGGTCACCGAGCTGATCCTGGCCACGGACCCCAATCTCGAAGGCGAGGCGACGGCCACGTACCTCGCCCGCATGATCAAACCCATGGGCCTGAAGGTCACCCGCCTGGCCAGCGGCCTCCCGGTGGGTGGCGACCTGGAATACGCGGACGAGGTCACGCTCGGCCGCGCCTTCGAGGGGAGACGACTCCTAGATGTCTGACGCCACGCTGCACGCCACGACGCAGAACCCGGACGACTTCGCGGTCCAGATCGCGGACCAGATCGAGAGCTTCCTGGTGGCCGTCACGGAGGTCGCGAAGGGTGACGAGCCGGACTCGGCGGTCCCCTTCCTCCTCCTGGAGGTCTCCCAGCTGCTCCTGGCCGGAGGCCGGCTCGGCGCGCACGAGGACATCGTCCCCGACGAGCGCTACGAGCCCGACCCCGGCTTCGAGCCGGACGTCGACGGGCTCCGCGAGAACCTGGCCCGCCTCCTGGATCCGGTCGACGTCTACTCGGAGGTCTTCGACCCCTACGAGCCCCGCAAGGCCCCCGTCCCGGCCCGGATCTCCGACGACCTCGCGGACGTCATCACCGACCTGCGCCACGGCATGGTCCACTACCGTGCGGGCCGTACCGCCGAGGCGCTGTGGTGGTGGCAGTTCTCCTACTTCTCCAACTGGGGCTCGACGGCCTCGGCGACCCTGCGGGCCCTCCACTCCGTGCTGGCCCACGTCCGTCTGAACCAGCCCCTGGAGGAGCTGAACGGCCTGGACACCGACCAGGGCATGGGCGACGACACCCTGGAGTTCGAGGCGGGCCAGGTCATGGAGGAGGAGATCGCCGGCCCGTTGGGCATGCGCCAGGGCCAGTGAGGCCCGGATGAAGCGCAGATCACAGCCATCACTCGCGTGACACTGGGCAGAGGAGTCACGAAGCGGGTGGCCGGACATCTCACGATGCGGTTCCCCGAGGGCAAATTTCGGACGCTCGTTAGACTGAGCGGGCAATCGACGGACTGAGCGAGGAGCGCACGTGGGCCTTGTCGTGCAGAAGTACGGAGGCTCCTCCGTAGCCGATGCCGAGGGCATCAAGCGCGTCGCCAAGCGGATCGTGGAAGCGAAGAAGAACGGCAACCAGGTGGTTGTCGTGGTTTCCGCGATGGGCGACACGACGGACGAGCTGATCGATCTCGCCGAGCAGGTATCGCCGATGCCTGCCGGGCGTGAGTTCGACATGCTGCTGACCGCCGGAGAGAGGATCTCCATGGCCCTGCTGGCCATGGCGATCAAGAACCTGGGCCACGAGGCCCAGTCCTTCACCGGCAGCCAGGCAGGCGTCATCACCGACTCGGTCCACAACAAAGCCCGGATCATCGACGTCACGCCGGGCCGCATCCGGACCGCGCTGGACGAGGGCAACATCGCCATCGTGGCCGGTTTCCAGGGCGTCAGCGCCGACAAGAAGGACATCACCACGCTCGGTCGCGGCGGGTCCGACACCACGGCGGTGGCCCTCGCGGCCGCCCTGGACGCCGAGGTCTGCGAGATCTACACCGACGTCGACGGCGTGTTCACCGCCGACCCGCGTGTGGTGAAGAAGGCGAAGAAGATCGACTGGATCGCCTTCGAGGACATGCTTGAGCTCGCCGCCTCCGGCTCCAAGGTGCTGCTCCACCGCTGTGTGGAGTACGCACGCCGTTACAACATCCCGATCCACGTCCGCTCCTCCTTCAGCGGGCTGCAGGGCACGTGGGTCAGCAGCGAGCCAGTCGTTCAGAAGACACAGCAGCAAGGGGACAAGAAGGTGGAGCAGGCCATCATCTCCGGTGTCGCGCACGACACCTCCGAGGCCAAGATCACGGTCGTGGGCGTGCCCGACAAGCCGGGTGAGGCCGCCTCCATCTTCCGCACGATCGCCGACGCCGCGATCAACATCGACATGGTCGTGCAGAACGTGTCCGCCGCCTCCACGGGCCTGACGGACATCTCCTTCACCCTGCCGAAGACCGAGGGCCGCAAGGCCATCGACGCCCTGGAGAAGAACAGGGCCGGCATCGGCTTCGACTCGCTCCGCTACGACGACCAGATCGGCAAGATCTCCCTGGTCGGCGCCGGCATGAAGACCAACCCGGGAGTCACCGCCTCCTTCTTCGAGGCGCTGTCCGACGCGGGCGTGAACATCGAGCTGATCTCCACCTCCGAGATCCGCATCTCGGTCGTCACGCGCGCCGACGACGTGCCGGAGGCCGTCCGCGCCGTGCACACCGCGTTCGGGCTCGACTCCGACACCGACGAGGCCGTCGTCTACGGAGGCACGGGCCGCTGATGGAGCCGACCGTCCGTCCGACACTCGCGGTCGTGGGAGCGACCGGAGCCGTCGGCACGGTCATGCTCCAGATCCTTTCGCAGCGCAAGGACATCTGGGGCGAGATCCGTCTGATCGCCTCCTCGCGCTCGGCCGGCCGCAAGCTGGCCGTGCGCGGCGAGGAGATCGAGGTGGTGGCCCTGTCGGAGGAGGCCTTCGACGGGATCGACGTCGCCATGTTCGACGTACCGGACGAGGTCGCCGCGCAGTGGGCGCCCGTCGCCGCCGCCAAGGGCGTGGTGGTCGTCGACAACTCCGGCGCCTTCCGGATGGACCCGGACGTACCCCTGGTGGTGCCCGAGGTCAATCCGCACACGACGCGGGCGCGGCCGCGGGGGATCATCTCCAACCCCAACTGCACGACCCTGTCGATGATCGTCGCCCTGGGCGCGCTGCACGCCGAGTTCGGCCTGCGCGAGCTGGTGGTGTCGTCGTACCAGGCGGTGAGCGGGGCCGGGCTGGCCGGCGTCGAGACCCTGCGGGCCCAGCTGTCCCTGGTCGCCGGTACGGAGCTGGGGACCAGCCCCGGTGACGTACGGCGGGCCGTGGGGGACAACACCGGGCCGTTCCCGGAGCCGGTCGCGCTGAACGTCGTGCCGTGGGCCGGGTCCCTGCGGGAGGACGGCTGGTCGTCGGAGGAGATGAAGGTGCGGGACGAGTCCCGCAAGATCCTCGGACTGCCCAGGCTGCCCGTCGCCGTGACCTGTGTGCGTGTGCCGGTCGTCACCACGCACTCCCTCACCGTCCACGCCCGCTTCCAGGGCGAGGTCACCGTCGACGGGGCCCGCGAGATCCTCGCCACGGCGCCCGGTGTCGTGCTCTTCGACAACCCGGCCGCCGGCGAGTTCCCCACCCCGGCCGACGTGGTGGGGACCGACCCGACGTGGGTGGGGCGGGTGCGCCGGGCGCTCGACGACCCCACGGCGCTCGAACTCTTCGTCTGCGGGGACAACCTGCGCAAGGGAGCCGCCCTCAACACCGCGCAGATCGCGGAGCTGGTGGCGGCGGAGTTCTCGTGATGCTTCCCGTTCCCCGGCGGGGGCACGGGAAAAGCCCTGGATGGGAGCGGATCCATTTGTAGGATCTGTGTCCTGCGTGTGGTGGCGGCGCT
>NZ_JBHYKH010000042.1:0-30852 GCF_042741275.1 Streptomyces sp. NPDC058964 | reverse complement strand
CCACTTGTCCTCCTGAGGAAACGTCACGGACGGGAGCGCTGCCGGTGCGGCCCACGCAGCGGGCCCCCGTCGTCCCGGGCGCGCGCCGCCCGGCCATCCGATCACATGAGCCTTAGAACGTCTTGTGCCGTTATACGCCCAACGGCTGGGATAAACGAACGCCCCGGCAGCACAGTGGCGTGCCGCCGGGGCGTTCGGAGTACAGGCAGGCGCGGCTTAGCGCTTGCTGTACTGCGGAGCCTTGCGGGCCTTCTTCAGACCGGCCTTCTTGCGCTCGACCGCGCGGTCGTCGCGCTTGAGGAAGCCGGCCTTCTTCAGCGGGCCGCGGTTGTTGTCGACGTCCGCCTCGTTCAGCGCACGGGCGACACCGAGACGGAGCGCACCGGCCTGACCGGAGACGCCGCCACCCGCGATGCGGGCGATGACGTCGTAGCGGCCCTCGAGCTCGAGCACCTTGAAGGGCTCGTTGACTTCCTGCTGGTGCACCTTGTTCGGGAAGTAGTCCTCGAGGGTGCGACCGTTGATCTTCCACTTGCCGGTGCCCGGGACGATCCGGACGCGGGCGATGGCGTTCTTGCGGCGGCCCAGGCCGGCGGCCGGCTGGGGCTCGCCGAAGCGGGAGGCCAGGGACTCCGAGGTGTACTCGCCCTCGACGGGAACCTCGGACTCGGTGGTGTAGCTGTCGATGTCAAGCTCTTCGAGCGGCTGCTCGGCAGTGGTCTCGGCCACGATTCTCCTCAGATTCTCTTCAGTCTTAGGGGGTGGCCGGACTTACTGCGCGACCTGGGTGATCTCGAACGGCACCGGCTGCTGGGCAGCGTGCGGGTGCTGGTCGCCCGAGTAGACCTTCAGCTTGGAGAGCATCTGACGGCCCAGGGAGTTCTTGGGGAGCATGCCCTTGACGGCCTTCTCGACGGCCTTCTCGGGGTTCTTCTCGAGCAGCTCGTCGTAGCGGACGGAGCGCAGACCACCCGGGTAGCCGGAGTGGCGGTACGCCATCTTCTGGGTCCGCTTGTTGCCCGAGAGGTGCACCTTGTCGGCGTTGATGATGATGACGAAGTCACCAGCATCGACGTGGGGGGCGTAGATCGGCTTGTGCTTGCCCCGGAGGAGGGTCGCTGCGGTGGTGGCGAGACGGCCCAGGACAACGTCCTGAGCGTCAATGACGTGCCACTGGCGCGTCACATCGCCGGGCTTGGGGCTGTACGTACGCACGGTTCGTAGCCTTCGCTTCTTCAGTGAATGGTCCTGACAAGGTCACCGAAGACGATCACGACAGCCCTGACCGCACTGCGGTGACGCAAACCGCGTGCTGGTCGCTGGTCATCGGCCCGGTGGACCGGTGTAAGGGCCCGTCCCGTGAGAATGAGCAAGCCAATACACAACGAACAGGCAGAATACCCGGGTCGCGGCACCCCGGTCAAAACGGGTCCGCCGCCGCCGGGCTCCGCCGATTCGCTCCACCAGTGTAGGCCGCCCCCGGACCCCGGCCCCGCCGTGACGCCCGGCCGACGCCCCCGGCATACCGCCGGCCCGGCGCCTCCGCATCCGGCGAGGTCACCGCCCCGGCCCCCCGCCCGCACCACAACGCCGAGCCGGCGACCAACGCCGGAACCGCCCGCCGCACCGCCGGAGCGGCACTTCGGCCCGGCGGGGACACCGCTCCCGGGGCCCGCTCGCACCACAGCACCCACCCGACGGCGACCCCGGAACCACCCGCCCGTACCGCCCAGCACCGCCACATCCGGCGAAAACAGCGCCCCCGCACGCCCCGCCCGCACCACAGCACCCTGGCGAGACGCATGGCCGAAAAAAGCCGGTGGCGGGGTGGCGCAAACCCCGGGGTGAGTTGTGTCGCACTGCACTGAAAGGTCCTCTATCGCCTCCGCCGGAGGCGCACCGGCACCCTCAGCACCCCGTCTAAGATGCGCCCCATGAGTTATGGGCAGGGGGGACCCCAGTCCCAGTGGGATCCCTGGAAACCGCAGTCTCAGCAGCGCTGGAGCAGCGGCGGCAGCGATCAGACACCGGACTGGGCCGCGCTCGCGGAGGCCTCGGAGACGAGGAACAAGCGGCGCAGAGTGCTGTTCATCGGCGGCGGCGCGATAGCCACCGTGGCGGTCGGCGCTGCCGTCGCCATGGCCGTGGTCTCGGCGAACGGCGACAACAACGCCTCGGGCCGGCCGGGCAACCTGCCCGCGAGCGCCTCCATACCCAGCGACTCGGCGAACCCGGCGCCGTCCTTCGAGCCCACCAGCGCCCCGCCGCCGCTGGACCCGAAGGACTTCATATCCAGCGCCAAGAAGGACACGGCGCCGCTCAGCGCCGAGATCCTCTTCCCGGGCACCCAGCTGACCATGGGCGAGACGGTCTACAAGAAGGGTCCGACGGCCGACACCACGAAGTGCGCCTCGGCCGCGCAGGGCACCCTCCCCAAGGTCCTCACCGCCAACGGCTGCACCCGCGTGCTGCGCGTCAGCTACATAAAGGACGGCGTCGCGGTGACCGTGGGCGTCGCCGTCTTCGACACCGAGGCCCAGGCCACCAAGGCCAAGGGCCAGGCGGACAAGCAGAGCATCGTGAGGTCGCTCTCCGGCAAGGGCGTCAAGTCGTTCTGCAACTCGGCGATATGCCGCTCGACGACCAACGCCTACGGCCGCTACGCGTACTTCACGATCGCCGGTTTCACCAACGGCAAGAACGTGACGACCAAGGACACGAAGGTCTTCTCGACCGGCAACGACCTGGCCGAGTTCACCTTCCGGCAGATCCGCCGGCGCGGCGAGGCCCAGGCCTCGGCCGCGGCCAACGGATAGCCCCGGCCGTCCCCGCTCAGTCCTTCTTCAGACGCAGCCGGATCGGCACCACCGCCGACTCCAGCTGCGTCCGCAGGGTCATCTTCGAGACTCCCTGGGTCCGTTCCTCGAAGCGGATCGGGATCTCGACCGCGCTGTGCCCGGCCCGTACGGCCTTGTACTTGAGCTCGACCTGGAAGCTGTAGCCCGCGCTGTCCAGGGTGGACAGGTCCACGTCCCGCAGGGTCCGCGCCGACCACAGGTTGAAGCCCGCCGTGATGTCCCGGATCCGCGTGCCGAGCACGACGCGGGCGTAGGCATTGGCGAAGCGGGACAGCAGGACCCGGTGGACCCCCCAGTCCTCGTCCAGCGAGCCGCCGTCGACATACCGGCTGCCGATGACCAGCCCCGCCCCGGACGTCACCGCCTCGGCCAGCATCCGCGGCACCGCTTCCACCGGGTGACTGCCGTCGGCGTCCATCTGGACGACGTACTCGGCGCCCTCCTCCAGCGCGGCGCTCATGCCCGCCGTGTACGCCCGCCCCAGCCCGTCCTTCTCGGTCCGGTGCAGCACGCTCATCCGATGCCGTCCGTGGGCGTTGTACTTCTCGGCCAGCTCCTCGGCGATCCGCCCGGTGCCGTCCGGGCTGGAGTCGTCGACGATCTTCAGATGCAGGCCGTCCAGCGGCAGCCCGAGCACCGCCTCGGCCATCCGCCGCAGGTTCGCCGCCTCGTTGTACGTCGGCATCACCACGGTGACCCGAGCGTCGTTGCGGGACTCTTCCATTCCTCATCCCTCCCGATGGGGCGCGGGTCTGCCCAGCGCCCGGAACCGCCAGCCCGCCGCGGTCCAGCGGTCCGCGTCGAGCGCCCCCCGGCCGTCCACGATCCGCGGACTGCGCACCAGTGAGCCGGCCCGCTCCGGGTCGATCTCCCGGAACAGCGGCCACTCGGTCAGATGCAGGACCAGGTCGGCCCCGCGCAGCGCGTCCTCGACGGACGCCGCGTACCCGAGCAACGGGAACGCCTTGCGGGCGTTGTCCATCGCCTCGGGGTCATACACCGTGACGTCGGCTCCGTCGAGCCGCAGCCGGGCCGCCACGTTCAGCGCGGGCGAGTCCCGGACGTCGTCCGAGTCGGGTTTGAAGGCCGCGCCCAGCACGGTGACCCGCGCGCCCAGCACATCTCCTCCGCACAGCTCGCGGGCGAGTTCCACCACGCGGTCGCGGCGCCGCATGTTGATAGCGTCGACCTCGCGCAGGAGGGCCAGCGACACACCCAGTTCCCCGGCGCGATGGGCGAAGGCGCGGATGTCCTTGGGCAGGCAGCCGCCGCCGAAGCCGACCCCGGAGCGCAGGAAACGGCCGCCGATCCGGTCGTCGTACCCCAGCGCCTCGGACAGTCTCGTCACGTCCGCGCCCGCGGCCTCGCACACCTCCGCCATCGCGTTGATGAAGGAGATCTTCGTGGCGAGGAAGGCGTTCGCGGCCGTCTTCACCAGTTCGGCGGTCGGGAAGTCGGCGGTCACGGCCGGTGTCCCGGTGGCGAGAACGGGTTCGTACACCGCGCGCAGAATCGTTTCGGCACGGGTTGAGCCCACCCCGAACACCAGCCGGTCGGGCCGCAGCGTGTCCTCGACGGCGAACCCCTCCCGCAGGAACTCCGGGTTCCAGGCGACCTCCGGCACACAGGCGTCCGCGAGCCGCTGCGCCGTGCCCACCGGGACCGTGGACTTGCCGACCAGCAGCGCATCCGGCGCCGCGTGCCCGGCGATCGCCGTGAAGGCCGCGTCGACGTACGTCAGGTCCGCTCCCTCGGAGTCCCTGAGCTGTGGGGTGCCCACGCACACGAAGTGCACGTCGCCGAAGCGCCCCGCCGCCTCGTAGGAGGTGGTGAAGCGCAGCCGGCCGCTCGCCGTGTGCTTGGCGATCAGCTCGGGCAGCCCCGGCTCGTGGAAGGGCAGCCGCCCTGCCCGCAGCGCGGCGACCTTGTCGGGGTCGACGTCCACACCGAGCACCTCGTGGCCGAGTTCCGCCATGCAGGCGGCGTGGGTGGCACCGAGGTAGCCGGTGCCGATGACAGTGAGCCGCATGCCGCGCGGCCTCCTCACTACGTGTCCTCTGTACGGGCCGCTACGGCCGCTGCCTGCGCTCCAGCACCTGCACCACGACGTGGTGCAGGCGGACCGTGCGCGCGGCCTCGAACTTCTTGTCCAGCTCTGCGGCCGTCTTCTCGTCCATGCCGGTGAGCAGCGGACGGCCGTCGCTGATCGTGGAGATCAGCCACAGCCGGCCGACGCCCTTCAGACAGCGGGCCGGGCGCTTGCACTCGCTGGCGCCGTACGAGCCGTTCTGCTGCGGGGTCCACTCCATGAGCACGTCCTCGGGCGCCTTGCGGTCCCGCAGTTCGTACGCCATGGCCCGGCGCTCCGACATCCCGCCGTTGAAGACCATCCCGTCGCCGGGCTTCTCCCCCGCCGCGACGACGTTCGCCGCGGCCCGGTAGTCCGGCTCCATCGGCAGGTCCTTCTTGACGTCGCCGATCGCCGGCCAGGCGACGAAGGCGTACGCCGCCGCGACCGCGGTCACCAGCAGCCCACCGAGAACCCGCGCTCCGGCGCCCCGGCGGGCCCCCGGGTCGAGCCGCCCGGCGAGCCGGGTGACGGCGGCGGCCACCAGCAGCGTCCACGCCGGGACGGTGAAGAGGAGGTAGCGCGGGAGGAAGAGGTGGAGCTGGTCGGCGGTCAGGAAGGTGAGCACCGGCGGCAGCACCGCCCAGGCGCCCAGCAGCAGGGCGTACCGGCCGGCCAGGACCAGTCCGAGCACACCGAGGCCCATCACCAGCCCGCCCGTGGTCCACGAGCCGAACAGGTTCTCGGGGAAGTCGAGCAGGTCCCGGGCCGTGGTCGTGTTCCAGGCGATCTGGCCGCTCTGCCCGGTGCCCTGCGCGACCATCGGGAAGGTGATCGAGAGACCGAGCAGTGCCGCGCCGGCGAAGGCGTAGTGCGCGATGCGGTCGCCGCGCCGCCTGGCCAGCACCACCAGGCCCAGGTGCCCGGCGAGCACCGACAACGCGACCAGATGGCCGAAACCGGTCGCCGCCACGGCCAGCGCGTACAGCGTCCAGCCCTTGAGGCTGGGTCTGTCCAGCGCGCGCAGCAGAAGCAGCGTGGCCAGCAGCGCGAACATCGTGGCGAAGGCGTAGGGCCGGGTCTCCTGTCCGTACCGCGTGATCGCCGGGACCAGCGCGAACAGCAGACCGGCGAGCAGCCCGGTGCGCACCGCGAACATCCGCCGCCCGAGCAGCCCGACCAGACCGGCCGAGACCCCCATGGCCAGCGCCTCCGGCAGCCGCAGCACGGCCGGGGAGTCGCCGGCCACCGCGATCCACAGGTGCATGGAGGCGTAGTACGGCGTGAAGACCACGTCGATGTTGTCGATCAGCCGTCCCAGGTAGTGCCAGGACAGCGTGGACGCCCACCAGGTGGCGTGCTCGTCGCGCCACAGCTGCCGCTGCCCGAGACCGGGCAGCACACTGGTCAGCACGACCAGCGTGGGCAGCGCGAAGACGAGCAGCGCCGAGCCCTTGCCGCCGGAGCGTCGTCTGCTCGCCCGGTGGCCGCCGGTCTCCGCGGAGGCCGGTGCCGTCTGTGTGTCCGTCGTCGTCGTCATCGCTTCACCCAGATCCGGTACGGCGCCTGACCGGCGTCCTCGTCGGACGGCCTGAGCACGGCCAGCAGCCGGTAGTGCTCGGCCCCGCGCAGTTGCTCGGGCACGGCTGCGGCCCGCAGCACGATCGCGTCGTACGAGCCCTTCTTGACGGCGGCCGCGAGGGCCGTACCCCGCGGTGCCCGGTGCCACTGGCCGGGTTCGGTCTGTGCGCGGAGGTAGTACGCGGAGATCTCCGGCTCGTCGGTCAGATAACTGCCCTCGGCGTCGGCCACCTGGCGCAGCGCGCCGATCATCCCGGCCGAGTCCGGCGGCCGGTACAGGTCGCGGGTCTGCGCCATGCCGACGACCAGCGCGGCGACGCAGATCATGATGCCGATCTGCGGGTACCGGAAGTGGGCACCCATCATCCGTGAGACCCCCAGGCCCGCCATCGGCACCGCGAAGAGCAGGCCGAAGCCGAGGTGGATGTGGAGCGAGCTGCCGTTGCCGAGCCAGGCCTGATAGAGCGGGGCGAGCAGGGCGGTGGCGCACATCGTCAGGCCCAGGGCCGACCTGCGGACCGTGCCCGGGGCCTCGCCCTCGGCCCACGGCATCTCGCCCATGCGGGCCCGCCGGGCGTAACCGACGGCGCCGATCACGGCGACCAGCAGCACGAGCCCGCCCCACTCGGCGCTGTCCTTCAGCAGGCCCGCCGCGCCCTCCGTACCGTGTGCGTTCCAGCCTCGCGGCATGCCGTGCAGCGTCGCGCCCGCGAAGCACAGGGCTCCGGTGGCCACGGCGAACAGCGCGCCGCGCGCGAGCGCACCGGCGCCGCGGAAGCGGTAGGCGGTCAGCACGGCGAGCACAGTCAGCGTCGGCAGATACAGCGCGGCCGAGTACGCGGCGAACGGCGCCAGCGCGGCGAAGGGTGCCGCGAGCAGCACGGCCGCCGGGCCGGCCTGCCGGGTCTTGGCCAGCAGCCACAGGGCCGCCGCGAGCAGGAACAGCGACAGGGAGTGCAGGGAGGCGTAGCGGCCGGTGAAGGCGGTCGACTCGAGCACGGAGTACATGGCGGCGGCCGCGAGACCGGCGCGCGGGTTGAACAGCAGCCGGGTCGCGCCGAACACCAGGGCCGTCGCTCCCAGGGCCCAGACCAGGCTCAGTGCCCGGGCCCCGGCGAGACCGGTGCCGGCCAGCACGCCCGACACGGGCCCGTCGGACAGCAGGAACTTCGCCTCCTGCGCGAAGGCGCTCCCGTCGAGCCGGTAGGACAGCCCGGCCTGCACCAGCAGGATCAGCAGCAGCGCGCCGCGGCTGATCCACGCCGAGCGGCTGTTGTCCACCGACCAGGCCGACACCGGGACGTCGGGCAGCACATAGCCGGGCTCGGGCTCGGGCTCCGGCTCGGGGTCGAGGACGGTGTAGTGCGGGACGTAGTAGTCGGCCTCCGGGTCCTCGGGGTCGGCGGCGTAGGAGACGCGGGGGTCGTACGTCTGCTGCTGACCGCCGCCGTAGTAGTGCTCGTCGTAGTACTGCTGGGCGCCGTAGTACGGCGGGTACTGCTGCCGGCCCTGCCCGTAGGGGGGCGTGCTCATGAACGCGGCACCTCGAATCCGAAGGCGTCGTCCGCGATGAGGCGCTTGAACTCGGCCAGGGCGAGCGGGCTGCTCTGGATGCGCCAGTCAGCCCGTTTGGGGATGTTGAACCACAGGAAGCCGATGACGTCGTCGTCCTGCTCGACGCCCTTGAGCAGTCCGCGCACATCGGCGCGCCGCCGCTCCCCCGGCTCCGCCGAGGTCTCGCTGATCAGCACCGGCTTGTCGGTGAACGCGGCCACCTGGCGCCGGGTCGGCCCGTAGAGGGCGTCGAAGGTGTGGGCGCCGGTCGTGGTCCAGTAGCCGACGATGCCGACCCAGTCGACGTAGGCGTCACCGGGCCAGTACGGCTTCAGCTTCACGGAGGGCACCGGGTTGACGACGTTGGGGCTCCAGACCCAGATCACGTTGGTGGCGCCGACGTCCTGGAAGAGGTCGTGGATGTGCCGCCAGGCCTTCACGAAGGTCGCGGCGGTGGTGTCCTTGGTCCCCCACGGGTACCAGTGACCGTTCATCTCGTGCCCGAAGCTGATCGCGACGGGGACGTTCGTCTCGCGGACGCTCTTCGCGTACTTCTTGATGTACGAGTCCTGCGACCCGTCGGCGATCTTGTCGAGCCCCGGCTCGAACGGCTCCCAGGACACGTACAGCAGCCCGCCGTCGTCGAACACGTTCTGCGCGCCCTGTGCGTTGAAGCCGTCGCCCCAGGAGGAGTAGGAGCCGACCATGTTCGGCTGCTTGCCGACGGTCCTCGCGAAGGCGTCCACGGGCTTCGTCGAGCTGGGCGCGCCTTCGACGGCTACCCCGAAGTACTCCTTCTTCGGGTGCAGCAGCGGCTTGACGTCGTACGGCAGCCGCTGCCCGGCCGTCGCGGAGGCGGACGGCTCACGGGCGGCGTCGGCGGCCGGGTCGCCGGAGCCCCCGAACAGGCCGCAGCCGGAGGCTGCCGTCGCGGTCAGCAGGGCCACGGCGAGGGGGCGGAGAAATCTTCGGATCATGCTGCGTCACCTGCGAGGGCACGATGTTCCCTGGGCTGGATCAGCGCGCGGGCCACGACCAGCGCATAGAACAGCCCGGAGGACAGGACGAGGGCGAAGTCCGGCGGGAAGCCGGTGAACAGCCGGTACACGGCGGCGCCGACCCAGACCGCGGCGGTGCCGCCGCCCCAGATCCACAGCCCCAGCCAGAAGCGCCGGGTCTTGTTCTTCTTGGCACCCTTGGAGCCGGTCGGCTGCCAGCCCATCCGCTGCTTGCGCAGGATGTCCCAGATGGCGAAGACGTGCGCCCAGCCGTACATCATCCGCGCCGACCAGGCCTCCAGCCGGTAGGGCGCCTTGTGCCACATCGGGAAGATCACGGTGGTGTAGAGGATGCTGGGCAGCACCCACACCAGATGCCTGACCTGGAGCATCTCGGGGCTGGTCAGCAGCAGCACGATGGGCACGAGCGGCGCGAAGAAGGTGAACAGCGCCGTGTGGATGTAGTAGAAGAAGCCGGACATGTAGCAGAGGCGGCTGGAGAAACGTATCTGCGCGTCCCAGAACTTCTTGCTGCCGAGCAGCGACATGGAGCCCGAGCACCAGCGGTACTGCTGGTTGAAGAAGGCCCCGGCGGTGTCCGGGCACACGCCCGTCGACAGCGCGACCGGCACGTACTTCAGGTCCCAGCCGAGCCCGCGCAGATCGAATCCGGTGTGCACGTCCTCGGAGTGCTCGATGAGGGTCGTACCGCCGTTGGTCTCCAGGGCCGCCCGCCGGTAGATGGCGCAGGAACCCACGCAGATCGCCCCGTCGCTGTTCTGCCGGGAGACCTGCACGGACCGGTAGAACAGCTCCTGGACCGCGCCCGCGCCCCGCTCGATCCAGTTCTGCGAGTCGAGGACCCGGAAGTACTGCGGGGACTGCACGATGCCGATGCGCTCGTCCGCCTCCATGTACGGCAACAGCTCCTCCAGGAGGTCGGAGCGCGGCGTGAAGTCGGCGTCGAGGATGAGGACGTACTTGCCGTCGGACTGGTCGAACCCGAAGTGCAGATTGCCGGCCTTCTTGAACCAGCCGCGGTTCTCCCGGACCCCGTAGCGGAAGCCGAAGTCGCGGGCCATCGCCTCCAGCTCGGGGCTGGCACCGTCGTCGAGCACGAAGGGCACGCACGTGCCCGGGTACCGGTCGGCCAGCTGCCGCACATGGGTCCAGGTGTTGTGCAGCACCTCGATCGGCTCCCCGCACACGGGCAGGAAGACATCGACGCTCGGATAGACCTCGGGCCGCCAGCCGCGCACCAGCCGCTGATGGTGGTCGAAGTCGAAGTCCCTGGTGAAGCCGTTGACGCGCAGCGAGACCAGGTAGTAGACGACCGTGAAGAACAGCGGCGGCGCAAAGATCCAGGTGAGTGGCGAAGCCTTGGCGAGTGCGACCTGGCTGACGGTCAGACAGCCGAAGCTGACGATCGACGCCAGCGTCAGCACCCACAGGCGCCGCTTCACGTACGAGTACTTCTCCGCATGCGAAGGAGGCGCGGGCAGCAGCCCGAGCGGTACCCGCTCGGAACCGCCACGACGTCCTCCGTGCCGTGCGGCCCTGCGCCCCCCAGCGCCGGCCGCGTCGGACATGCGGGCAGAGTCAATGGACGACATTCCTACCCTCCGGGCCGGACGGCCCGTGTTACCCCCACCCAAAAACGACCCCGCATCGAACACGGGGCCGTGTGGAGAAAGAGTAATCGAGAGGTAAGAAAGACGTAAGGCGCGACAAGGGCCTTACGCCCGGTAAGTCCAGATATAGGCGCTATCTGCTTGCAAATTGCAGGTAACTAACACGTCTCGCAGCCTCGGGCCCCCGGCAGTGACCGCTTGTTCCGCGCCTCCTTGTTCCGCGCGGCCAGCAGTTCGTCGGCCGGGTAGCCGACCTCTTCCAGCGTCAGCCCGTGCGGCCGTACGACATGCACGGCCGAGTCCCGGACCCCCGCCGCGAGTACCTTCCCCGGCCAGTCGGGCGCCCGGTGCCCGTCACCCACGAACAGCAGCGCCCCGATCAGCGAGCGCACCATGTTGTGGCAGAAGGCATCGGCACGGACGGTGGCGGTGATGATCCCGTCACCCCCGCGCACCAGGCTCAGCTCCTGCAGCGTACGGATCGTGGTCGCGCCCTCGCGCTTCTTGCAGTACGCGGCGAAGTCGTGCTCCCCCAGGAGCCGCTGGGCGGCCTCGTTCATGGCGTCGACGTCGAGCGGCCAGTCGTGCCAGAGCACATGGCCCCGCAGCAACGGGTCGACACCGCCGGGGTTGTCCGTGACGCGGTACGCATAGCGCCGCCAGACCGCCGAGAAACGGGCGTTGAAGCCACTGGGCGCCTCCCTCAGGGCCCACACCCGGACGTCCTTGGGCAGCCGCCCGGCGAGCCGCTTGAGCAGCTTCTCGTGGTGCTCGCGCCAGACCTGCTCGGGCAGATCGACATGCGCGACCTGTCCCCGCGCGTGCACCCCGGCGTCGGTGCGCCCCGCGACGGTCAGCTCGTACGTCGTCTCCCCCGACCGGGTCACCGTACGCAGGGCGTCCTCGATCTCCCCCTGCACGGTCCGCCTCCCGCCGGCCTGCTTGGCCCAGCCGTGGAAGCCGGCGCCGTCGTAGGACAGGTCGAGGCGGATACGGACGTGCCCGGGCTGTACTTCGTCACTCACTCCTGGATCCTCTCAGGAAACGCGGAACGGGCCCGCCCCCAGGGGGACGGACCCGTTCACCGCAAGGCAGAGCCTCAGGCGTCCTTGGACTCCTCGGCCGGAGCCGCGTCCTCGACGACCTCGTCGGCCTTGGTCTCCTCGACCTTGGCCTCCTCGGCCTCCTTGACCGCACGCTTGGTGGCGGCCTCGGCCTCGCCCACGGCCTTCTGCTGCACCGTCAGCGCCTCGACCAGCTCGATGACAGCCATGGGCGCGTTGTCGCCACGGCGGTTACCGATCTTGGTGATGCGGGTGTAGCCACCCGGACGGTTCTCGTAACGCGGGCCGATCTCGGTGAAGAGCGTGTGGACGACGCTCTTGTCCGTGATGACCTGGAGCACCTGACGGCGGTTGTGAAGGTCGCCCTTCTTCGCCTTGGTGACCAGACGCTCGGCGTACGGGCGAAGGCGGCGGGCCTTCGCCTCGGTGGTGGTGATACGGCCGTGCTCGAACAGCGACTTCGCGAGGTTCGCGAGGAGCAGCTTCTCGTGCGCGGCGCTGCCGCCCAGACGGGCACCCTTGGTGGGCTTCGGCATTGTTCTTCTCCTGTGTGTCTGCCGCGGCCGTGTCAGGTACCGCGGTCAGTATCTGAGCAGACGGTTGTCTGTCAGAGATCCGGACGGCACCCCCGAAGGGGCATGTCGTCCGGAAGGGGCGCGGGGAACTGCGCGATCAAGCACAGCGCACCCGCACCCGAGTACGGACCGTCCGGCCGAGCTGTCAGTACTGCTCGGTCTCGACGAACCCGGCGTCCGCGTCGTCGTCGGCACCGAAGGCGTCGGCGGCGGCGGTCGGGTCGAATCCGGGCGGGCTGTCCTTCAGGGCCAGGCCCATGCCGGCCAGCTTCGCCTTGACCTCGTCGATCGACTTCGCACCGAAGTTGCGGATGTCGAGCAGGTCGGCCTCGGAACGCGCCAGGAGCTCACCCACCGAGTGGACGCCCTCACGCTTGAGGCAGTTGTAGGAGCGGACCGTGAGCTCCAGCTCCTCGATCGGCAGAGCGAGGTCCGCGGCCAGGGCGGCGTCCGTCGGGGACGGACCCATGTCGATGCCCTCGGCGTCGATGTTCAGCTCGCGGGCGAGACCGAACAGCTCGACCAGCGTCTTGCCGGCGGACGCCATGGCGTCACGGGGGCGCATGGCCTGCTTCGTCTCGACGTCGACGATCAGCTTGTCGAAGTCGGTCCGCTGCTCGACACGCGTGGCCTCGACCTTGTACGTGACCTTCAGCACGGGGCTGTAGATGGAGTCGACCGGAATACGGCCGATCTCCTGGCCCACCTGCTTGTTCTGCACGGCGGAGACGTAGCCGCGACCGCGCTCGACGGTCAGCTCCATCTCCAGCTTGCCCTTGCCGTTGAGCGTGGCGAGGACCAGGTCGGGGTTGTGCACCTCGACACCGGCCGGAGGCGCGATGTCGGCCGCGGTGACCAGACCCGGGCCCTGCTTGCGCAGGTACATCACGACCGGCTCGTCGTGCTCCGAGGAGACGACCAGCTGCTTGATGTTGAGGATCAGGTCGGTGACGTCCTCCTTGACGCCCGGCACGGTGGTGAACTCGTGCAGGACACCGTCGATGCGGATGCTGGTGACAGCAGCGCCGGGGATCGACGACAGGAGGGTACGACGGAGGGAGTTGCCGAGGGTGTAGCCGAAGCCCGGCTCCAGCGGCTCGATCACGAACCGGGAGCGGAACTCGTCGACGACCTCTTCGGTCAACGAGGGACGCTGAGCGATCAGCATGTGTGGATCAGATCCTTCTTTCGTGGACGCCCGCTATTTGACGTCCGACGGAAACCGCACCCGTGAGGAGTGCGGGTAACTGCAAGGGTACGGGCGGCACGACCCCTACGGAGCCGTACCGCCCGGAACCTGAGCCAGACGAAGGCCGTGCGTCAGACGCGGCGGCGCTTCGGCGGACGGCAGCCGTTGTGCGGGGTCGGGGTGACGTCCTGGATGGAGCCGACCTCGAGGCCCGTGGCCTGCAGGGAGCGGATCGCGGTCTCACGACCGGAGCCCGGGCCCTTGACGAACACGTCGACCTTGCGCATGCCGTGCTCCTGGGCGCGGCGGGCAGCCGACTCGGCGGCCATCTGCGCGGCGAACGGCGTGGACTTCCGGGAGCCCTTGAAGCCGACGTGGCCGGCGGAGGCCCAGGAGATCACGTTGCCGGACGGGTCCGTGATGGAGACGATCGTGTTGTTGAACGTGCTCTTGATGTGCGCGTGGCCGTGAGCGACGTTCTTCTTTTCCTTGCGGCGCACCTTCTTGGCAGCGCCCTGACGACCCTTGGGGGGCATCTACTAACTCCTACGGGAGGTGGTCGGTCCTACAGCGAAGACCGTGGACAGGTGTCCGCTGCGGACTACTTCTTGCCCGGCTTCTTCTTGCCGGCGATGGCGCGACGCGGGCCCTTGCGGGTGCGGGCGTTGGTGCTGGTGCGCTGACCGCGGACGGGGAGACCGCGGCGGTGACGGAGACCCTGGTAGCAGCCGATCTCCACCTTGCGGCGGATGTCGGCCTGGATCTCGCGACGAAGGTCACCCTCGGTCTTGATGTTGTTGTCGACGTACTCGCGGATCGCGACCAGCTGCTCTTCGGTCAGGTCACGAACGCGGGTGTTCGGGTCGACGCCGGTCGCAGCCAGCGTCTCCTGCGAGAGGGTCCGGCCGATGCCGAACACGTAGGTGAGGGCGACCTCCACGCGCTTTTCGCGCGGGATGTCAACACCGGAAACGCGTGCCATTCAATGGCTCCAGTTGATCTTCGGAGGTCTTCCGCAGAACCGACTCCCAGCCGCCGTACGAGGTACGGACTGGGTCCCCGGCCTCCGAGCCGGGGGTGTCAAGCCGTGTCGGCTTGGGCCCTGCGTATGAACATATTCAGCTTGCGTCGCGCGAATCTCTGCGGAGTACAGAGGGTGCGGTCGTGCGTCAGCCCTGGCGCTGCTTGTGGCGCGGGTTCTCGCAGATGACCATGACCCGACCGTGACGGCGGATCACCCTGCACTTGTCGCAGATCTTCTTGACGCTCGGCTTGACCTTCATTGGATTGAGGTTCTCCGGGTCAGTGCCATCACCCCGCCGGAACGGGGTGCGGGCAAGATCTACTTGTAGCGGTAGACGATCCGGCCACGCGTCAGGTCGTACGGAGACAACTCCACCACGACCCGGTCGTCAGGGAGGATGCGGATGTAGTGCATACGCATCTTGCCGCTGATGTGTGCCAGGACCTGGTGGCCGTTCTGGAGCTCGACCTTGAACATGGCGTTCGGCAGAGACTCGACGACAGTGCCCTCGATCTCGATGGCACCTTGCTTCTTGGCCACGCTTCGCCCTTCGAATCGACTACCTTGATCGACTCCCGTGCGTTGTAGCATTCGCATGCGGACATGCGGGTGCACCAGAGCCGACGAGTCAGTCTACGTCAGCAAACCCGGAAAGGCGAAACGGGGAAGTCTGCCCCACCCGGGAGATCAACATGCGACGGGGTCCACCTCAGCCGCGACGCCCCCGGGAATCCCGGGGGCGTCGGGTGCACTGACCGGCGACTCTCAGCCCAGCGGGTCCGGCGCCGCCGTCACGCCGTACTCGGCCAGCTTCGCCTTACCGCCGTCCGGAGCCGTCAGGACCAGCGGGCCCTCCTCCGTCAGCGCGACCGAGTGCTCCCAGTGCGAGGACCAGGTGCCGTCGGTGGTGATGACCGTCCAGTCGTCCTCGAGGACCTCGGTCTTCGGGGTGCCCAGGGAGACCATCGGCTCGATGGCGAGGCAGAAGCCCGGGACCAGCTTCGGGCCCTTGCCGCGGCGGCGGTCGACGTAGTTCAGCAGGTGCGGGTCCATGTGCATCTCGGTGCCGATGCCGTGCCCGCCGTAGTCCTCGATGATCCCGTAACGGCCGCCGCCGGGCTTCGGCTGACGGCGGATGTACGTCTCGATCGCACGGGAGACGTCCACCAGCCGGTTGCCCTGCTTCATGGCCGCGATGCCGGCCCACATCGACTCCTCGGTCACCCGGGAGAGCTCGACCAGCTCCGCGGAGTGGCCGGAGCCGACGAAGGCGGTGTAGGCCGCGTCACCGTGCCAGCCGTCGACGATCGCGCCGCAGTCGATGGAGATCATGTCGCCGTCCTTGAGGACGACCTTGTCGGACGGGATGCCGTGGACCACCACGTCGTTCACCGAGGTGCAGATCGTCGCGGGGAAGCCGCCGTAACCGAGGAAGTTCGACTTGGCGCCGTGCTCGGCGAGCACCTTGCGGGCGACCTCGTCCAGGTCCTTGGTGCTGGCCCCGGGGACCGCCGCCTCCCGCGTGGCCGCGTGGATCGCGGCGACCACCAGCCCCGCCGCACGCATCTTCGCGATCTGCTCGGGGCTCTTGATCTGCACCATGAGGGGCCTGCGCTCTCCGTCACTCACGTCAACCGGTTACTTGCACAACAGTACGGCCGCGGTGCCCTGGGAGTCCCCGGCGAAGTCCGGAGGAGGGCACCGCGGCCGGAAACGGCCCGAGAACTACTTCTCGTCGTCCTTGTCACGCTTGAGCGCCTCCAGCGCCCGCTGCGTGATCTCGTCCACCGGGCCCAGGGAGGAGATCGTCACGACCAGGCCCTGCGCCTTGTAGTAGTCGATGATCGGCTCGGTCTGCGTGTGGTAGACCTCCAGCCGCTTGCGGACGGTCTCCTCGGAGTCGTCGTCGCGCTGGTACAGCTCACCGCCGCAGACGTCACAGACGCCTTCCTTCTTCGCCGGGCTGTACGTCACGTGGAAGACGTGGCTGGAGTCCTTGCGGCAGATGCGGCGGCCCGCGATGCGCTTGACCACCTCGTCCTCGGGGACCTCGAGGTCCAGCACGGCGTCGAGCTTGATTCCCTCGGTCTTGAGCAGCTCGTCCAGCGCCTCGGCCTGGGAGACGTTGCGCGGGAAGCCGTCCAGCAGGAAGCCGCCCTCGGCGTCGGGCTGCTCCATGCGGTCCTTGGCCATGGCGATGGTGACCTCGTCCGGGACGAGGTTGCCGGCGTCCATGTAGGACTTCGCGAGTTTCCCGAGCTCCGTCTGCTGGCTGATGTTGGCGCGGAACAGATCGCCCGTGGAGATGTGCGGGATGTTCAGCTTCGCGGCAAGGCGAACGGCTTGCGTTCCCTTACCGGCACCCGGCGGCCCGACGAGGACGATACGCATCAGCGGAGGAACCCTTCGTAATTGCGCTGCTGGAGCTGGCTCTCGATCTGCTTCACCGTCTCGAGACCCACACCCACGATGATCAGGATGCTGGTCCCGCCGAACGGGAAGTTCTGACTTGCCCCGAAGCCGACCAACGCCATCGTCGGTACGAGAGCGATCAGGCCCAGATACAGCGAACCCGGCCAGGTGATCCGGTTGAGCACATAGCTGAGGTACTCAGCGGTCGGTCGGCCAGCCCGGATGCCCGGGATGAAGCCACCATACTTCTTCATGTTGTCGGCGACTTCTTCGGGGTTGAAGGAGATCGCGACATAGAAGAAGGCGAAGAAAACGATGAGCAAGAAGTACAAGGTGATGTAAATCGGGTGGTCACCCTTGGTCAGATTCTGCGTGACCCACTGCTTCCAGCCGGCATTGCCGCCTGCGAACTGCGCGACGAGGGCCGGAATGTAGAGCAGCGACGACGCGAAGATGACAGGAATCACACCCGCCTGGTTCACCTTGAGCGGGATGTACGTGGACGTACCGCCGTAGGAACGCCGGCCGATCATGCGCTTCGCGTACTGCACCGGGATGCGCCGCTGGGCCTGCTCGACGAAGACGACGAGCGCGACCATGACCAGGCCGACCAGGATCACGGTGCCGAACTCGATCCAGCCGCCGGCCAGGGTGCCCTGCTTCTTGATGGCCCACAGCGCGGACGGGAAGGTCGCGGCGATCGAGATGAACATCAGGATCGACATGCCGTTGCCGATGCCGCGGTCGGTGATCAGCTCACCGAGCCACATGACGACGGCCGTACCGGCGGTCATGCAGATGACCATCGTGATCGTGGTGAAGATCGAGCGGTCCGGGACGATCTGGCTGGCGGACGGGCAACCGGAGAACAGCGCGCCACTGCGGGCGGTGGCCACCAGACCGGTGCCCTGCAGGATGGCGAGCGCCACGGTCAGGTAGCGGGTGTACTGCGTGATCTTCGCGGTGCCGGCCTGCCCCTCTTTCTTGAGGGCCTCCAGGCGTGGAATCACCACGGTCAACAGCTGCAGGATGATGCTCGCCGTGATGTACGGCATGATGCCGAGAGCGAAGATCGTGATCTGCAGCAGCGCCCCGCCACTGAACATGTTGACGAGACCGAACAGGCCCTGGTTGCCCTTGGCCACCTCGATGCACGTCTGGACGGTCTTGTAGTCGACGCCCGGGATCGGGATATGGGTGCCGACCCGATACACCACGATGATGGCGAGCGTGAAGAGCAGCTTCTTGCGCAGGTCGGGCGTCCTGAACGCCCGGGCGAACGCGGTGAGCACGGTTCCTCCTGCGACCCTCGCGCCGCGCGCGACAGGGACTAGTCGTATCAACATGGCCCAGCGGGCCGAACGATGTTTTCTACCACCCCGTCGCCGTACGACGTATCACGCGCGGGCACAGGTGGACCTCAAGGACTCTAACAGTGCGTGCGCAGCCTGGTGAAGTTCGCCTGCCCGTAAGGCTCGTCGACGCCGCTCGTGGATGGCTGGATCTTCTCCCAAGACGGTCAAACACCTTTGACAACGCTCGAACCACCCGAATAGTTTCCCGCGGATCGAAAAAATGATCTTGTGCGGGAGGTCTCCCGCACAGAAACGGGGAGGTTCCACCATGCGCACCCCGTCGCAGAAGCTGTTGGCGACGGCCGCCATCGCCGTGACCGCGGCGCTCGGCGTGGCCACCACCGGCACGCCCGCCTTCGCGTCGACCAACGCCTCGGTCTACACCACCGAGGGCCACGAGGCCGGCATGGGCAACTTCGCGGGCGACGCCAGCCCCGGCAGCTCCAAGGAGCGCTGGAATGCCTGCGACCACAGGAACGACGGCTACTGGACCGTCACCACGATCAGGCAGGTCTGACCACCGAGAGCCGGTGTCCGTGCGATCGGCGTCGAACACCGGCTTTCGCGTGCCCGTACGGGCCGCACACCGGCATCCGGCGGACATACGGCAGGGCCGGGCAGCTCCCCGAAGGGAACTGCCCGGCCCTGTTGCGTACGCGGCAGTGCCGCCCGGGCTCAGACGAGCTCGGTGACGGTACCGCCGGCGGCGGTGATCTTCTCCTTGGCGGAGCCGGAGACGGCGTCGACCGTCACCTGCAGCGCCACGGAGATCTCGCCCTGGCCGAGGACCTTGACGAGGCTGTTCTTGCGAACGGCACCCTTGGCCACGAGACCCTCGACGGTGACCTCGCCACCCTCCGGGTACAGCGCGGCCAGCTTGTCGAGGTTCACGACCTGGAACTCGGTCTTGAACGGGTTCTTGAAGCCCTTCAGCTTCGGGAGGCGCATGTGCAGCGGCATCTGGCCACCCTCGAAGCGCTCCGGAACCTGGTAACGGGCCTTCGTGCCCTTGGTACCACGACCGGCCGTCTTACCCTTCGACGCCTCACCACGACCGACACGGGTCTTGGCGGTCTTGGCGCCCGGGGCGGGACGGAGGTTGTGGATCTTGAGCGGGTTCTGCTCCGCCATGATCAGTCGACCTCCTCGACCGTCACGAGGTGGCGGACGGTGTGCACCATGCCGCGGAACTCGGGGCGGTCCTCCTTGACGACCACGGTGTTGATCCCCTTGAGACCAAGCGACCGCAGAGTGTCACGGTGGTTCTGCTTGCTGCCGATGTACGACTTCGTCTGCGTGATCTTGAGCTGTGCCATTACGCACCAGCCCCGGCACGCGCACGAAGCAGGGCCGCGGGCGCGACGTCCTCGAGCGGCAGACCACGGCGGGCCGCGATCTCCTCGGGGCGCTGCAGGCCCTTCAGGGCCTCCACGGTCGCGTGCACGATGTTGATCGCGTTGTCGGAGCCGAGCGACTTCGACAGCACGTCGTGGATACCGGCGCACTCGAGCACGGCACGCACCGGACCACCGGCGATAACACCGGTACCGGGGGACGCGGGCTTGAGCAGCACGACGCCGGCAGCCTTCTCACCCTGGATCGGGTGCGGGATGGTGCCCTGGATGCGGGGGACCTTGAAGAAGTGCTTCTTGGCCTCCTCAACGCCCTTGGCGATGGCGGCCGGCACCTCCTTGGCCTTGCCGTATCCGACACCCACGGTGCCGTCACCGTCGCCCACCACGACCAGCGCGGTGAAGCTGAAGCGACGACCACCCTTCACAACCTTGGCGACGCGGTTGATCGCGACAACGCGCTCAACGTACGCGGTCTTCTCGGCGGCAGCAGCGCCGCCGTCACGGCCCTTCCGGTCCCGCCGCTCGCCGCCACCGGCACCGCCACCGCGGCGCTGGGGTCCAGCCATTGGAATTACCTCTCTCTGTTTCCGCTAGCTACGGCAGGCTCAGAACTTGAGCCCGGCTTCGCGGGCGGCGTCCGCCAGGGCGGCGATGCGCCCGGCGTACTGGTTGCCACCACGGTCGAACACGACAGCCTCGACACCGGCGGCCTTGGCACGCTCGGCGACCAGGGCGCCGACCTGCTTGGCCTGCGAGGACTTGTCGCCCTCGCCACCGCGGACGGACGCGTCCAGGGTGGACGCGGACGCCAGGGTGTGGCCCTTGAGGTCGTCGATCACCTGCGCCACGATGTGGCGGTTGGAGCGGGTCACGACCAGACGGGGACGCTCCGCCGTACCGGCGATCCGCTTGCGGATCCGGATGTGACGGCGCTTGATCGCGGCGCGCTTGTAGGCGTCGCCCTTGAGGATCTTCTGCCCGTATGCCATGGCTTACTTACCCGCCTTTCCGACCTTGCGGCGGATGACTTCGCCCTCGTACTTGACGCCCTTGGCCTTGTACGGGTCGGGCTTGCGCAGCTTGCGGATGTTGGCCGCAACCTCGCCGACCTTCTGCTTGTCGATGCCCTCGACCTGGAAGCGGGTCGGGGTCTCCACCTTGAAGGTGATGCCCTCGGGCGCCTCGACGGTGATCGGGTGGCTGTAGCCGAGCGCGAACTCGAGGTTCGAGCCCTTGGCCGTGACGCGGTAACCGACACCGCTGATCTCGAGCTTCTTCACGTAACCCTGGGTCACGCCGGTGATCATGTTCGCCACCAGCGTGCGGGACAGGCCGTGCAGGGCCTTGTTCTGACGCTCGTCGTTCGGACGGGTGACGTTCAGCACGCCGTCCTCACCCTTGACGATGTCGATCGGCGCGACGACGGTGTGGGTCAGCGTGCCCTTGGGGCCCTTGACCGAGACCGTACGGCCGTCGATGGTGACGTCCACGCCGGCGGGAACCGTGATGGGGAGCTTGCCAATACGCGACATAGCTGTTTCCTCCGTTCCCTTCCGCTACCAGACGTAGGCGAGGACTTCCCCACCCACGCCCTTCTTGCCGGCCTGCTTGTCGGTGAGGAGCCCGTGCGACGTGGAGATGATCGCCACGCCGAGGCCGCCGAGCACCTTCGGCAGGTTGGTGGACTTCGCGTAAACCCGGAGACCGGGCTTGGAGATCCGCTTGATGCCCGCGATGGAGCGCTCACGGTTCGGGCCGAACTTCAGCTCGAGGACAAGGTTCTTGCCCACCTCGGCGTCCTCGACGCGCCAGCCCGTGATGAAGCCCTCCTGCTGGAGGATCTCCGCGATGTGCGACTTGATCTTCGATGCCGGCATCGTCACGGAGTCGTGGTATGCCGAGTTCGCGTTCCGCAGACGCGTAAGCATGTCTGCGATCGGATCAGTCATGGTCATGAATTGGCCTTCGGCCTCTCTCGCCGGGGTTTCCTGATGCGCCATCCCTCTCCCCGATCCGAGACGGGACGGGTGCGGCGCGGTGGACCTACGGCGTAGTAAGTCGTACGGGCGCGGCAGACGCCCAACCCCACAAGCCTACGGCATGCGGAGAAGGGCCCCTGCCGACCCAGATGCTTACCGAGAGCTTCAGGAATCCCCTATTTCGGGGATTACCAGGAGCTCTTGGTCACGCCCGGCAGCTCGCCACGGTGAGCCATCTCACGAAGGCACACGCGGCACAGGCCGAACTTGCGGTACACGGAGTGCGGACGGCCGCAGCGCTGGCAGCGGGTGTAGCCACGCACACCGAACTTGGGCTTGCGAGCAGCCTTAGCGATCAGAGCCTTCTTCGCCATCTCGCTCACGCCTCCTTGAACGGGAAGCCGAGGTGACGAAGGAGCGCGCGGCCCTCAGCGTCGTTGGTCGCCGTGGTGACCACGGTGATGTCCATACCCCGGACACGGTCGATCTTGTCCTGGTCGATCTCGTGGAACATGACCTGCTCCGTGAGACCGAAGGTGTAGTTGCCACGGCCGTCGAACTGCTTGGGGGACAGGCCGCGGAAGTCGCGGATGCGCGGCAGCGCGAGCGACAGGGTGCGGTCCAGGAACTCCCACATGCGGTCGCCACGGAGCGTGACGTGGGCACCGATCGGCTGGCCCTCACGCAGCTTGAACTGCGCGATGGACTTGCGGGCCTTGGTGACGGCCGGCTTCTGACCGGTGATGGTGGTCAGGTCGCGGATCGCGCCCTCGATCAGCTTCGAGTCACGGGCGGCGTCGCCGACACCCATGTTGACCACGATCTTGACGAGGCCGGGAACCTGCATGACGTTCTCGTACTTGAACTCGTCACGCAGCTTGCCCGCGATCACCTCGCGGTACTTCTGCTTCAGACGCGGAGTGGTGGTGGTAGCCATCAGATGTCCTCACCCGTCCGCTTGGCAACGCGGATCTTGTTGCCCTCATCGTCGAAGCGGTAACCGACACGCGTGACGACCTTCTGACCGTCCTTCTCAACGACCAGCTGGACGTTGGAGATGTGGATCGGCGCCTCGGTCGTGACGATGCCACCGGCCTGCGAACCGCGAGCGGTCGGGCCGGCCTTGGTGTGCTTCTTGACCCGGTTGACACCCTCGACCAGGACGCGCTCCTCGCGCGGGAAAGCGGCAATGACCTTGCCCTGCTTGCCCTTGTCCTTGCCGGTGATGACCTGGACCAGGTCGCCCTTCTTGATCTTCATGCTTACAGCACCTCCGGCGCGAGCGAGATGATCTTCATGAACTTCTTCTCGCGCAGCTCACGGCCGACCGGGCCGAAGATGCGGGTGCCGCGAGGGTCGCCGTCGTTCTTCAGAATGACGGCGGCGTTCTCGTCGAAGCGGATGTACGAGCCGTCCGGACGGCGGCGCTCCTTGACGGTGCGAACGATGACCGCCTTGACGACGTCACCCTTCTTCACGTTGCCACCGGGGATCGCGTCCTTGACGGTGGCGACGATGACGTCACCGATGCCCGCGTAGCGGCGACCGGAGCCACCGAGCACACGGATGCAAAGGATTTCCTTCGCACCAGTGTTGTCGGCGACGCGCAGTCGCGACTCCTGCTGGATCACGTCTATCTCCTGTTTGTCTGCCGGTTCCCCGGGGGCCGCTCGGTGAGCGGCCCCCGGAGCCTGGCGGAACTGTCCTGCGAGGGATGCCCCGCAGGAGAATTACTTGGCCTTCTCGAGGATCTCGACGACGCGCCAGTGCTTGCTGGAGGACAGCTTCCGGGTCTCCATCAGGAGGACGCGGTCGCCGACACCGGCAGCGTTCTGCTCGTCGTGCGCCTTGAGCTTGTTGGTACGGCGGATGACCTTGCCGTACAGCGCGTGCTTCACGCGGTCCTCGACGGCGACGACGACGGTCTTGTCCATCTTGTCGCTGACGACCAGACCCTCACGGGTCTTCCGCGCGTTGCGCTCAGTCTGCTCAGTCACGTTCTTCTCGCTCATCAGGCGTTCTCCACCGTTTCGATGCCCAGCTCACGCTCGCGCATCAGGGTGTAGATCCGCGCGATGTCCTTGCGGACCGCCTTCAGACGGCCGTGGTTCTCGAGCTGGCCCGTCGCCGCCTGGAAGCGGAGGTTGAACAGCTCTTCCTTGGCCTCGCGGAGCTTGCCCAGAAGCTCCTCGTTGCCCAGCTCGCGCAGCTCGGACGCCTTGGTACCGACCGACATCACGCTTCACCTGCCTCGCGCTTGACGATGCGGCACTTCATCGGCAGCTTGTGAGCCGCACGAGTGAGAGCCTCACGCGCAATCTTCTCGTTCGGGTAGGACAGCTCGAACATGACCCGGCCCGGGTGCACGTTCGCGATCCACCACTCCGGCGAACCCTTACCGGAACCCATGCGGGTCTCGGCCGGCTTCTTCGTGAGCGGGCGGTCCGGGTAGATGTTGATCCAGACCTTGCCGCCACGCTTGATGTGGCGGGTCATCGCGATACGGGCCGCCTCGATCTGGCGGTTGGTCACGTACGCCGGCGTGAGGGCCTGAATGCCGTACTCGCCGAACGCGACCGTCGTACCGCCCTTGGCCTGACCACGGCGCTTCGGGTGGTGCTGCTTGCGGTGCTTGACCCTACGGGGGATCAGCATGTCGGTCAGGCCTCCGTTCCGGTGCTCTCAGCCGGAGCGGCGGGGGCCTCGGCCTTGGGGGCCTCGGCACCGGCAGCCTGCTGCGGCTTGCGACCGCGCCGCTCGCCACCGCGGCCACCACGGGCCGGGCGGTCGGCGCCACCGCGGGCCGGGCGGTTACCCGCACGGGCGGCAGCGTTCTCGGCGCGGACCTCGGCGATGTTCTTGACGTCGCCCTTGTAGATCCAGACCTTCACACCGATGCGGCCGAAGGTCGTCTTGGCCTCGAAGAAGCCGTAGTCCACGTTCGCGCGGAGCGTGTGCAGGGGCACGCGGCCCTCGCGGTAGAACTCCGAGCGGGACATCTCGGCGCCGCCGAGGCGGCCACCGCACTGGATCTTGATGCCCTTGGCGCCGGCCTTCATGGCGGACTGCATGCTCTTGCGCATGGCCCGACGGAAGGAGACGCGGGAGGAGAGCTGCTCGGCAACGGCCTGGGCAACCAGCTGAGCGTCGGTCTCGGGGTTCTTGACCTCGAGGATGTTCAGCTGGACCTGCTTGCCCGTGAGCTTCTCGAGGTCACCGCGGATGCGGTCGGCCTCGGCGCCACGGCGGCCGATGACGATGCCCGGACGAGCGGTGTGGATGTCCACACGCACGCGGTCACGGGTGCGCTCGATCTCAACCTTCGAGATGCCGGCGCGCTCCATGCCGGACGTCATCATCCGACGGATGGCGACGTCTTCCTTGACGTAGTCCTTGTACAGCTTGTCGGCGTACCACCGGGACTTGAAGTCCGTGGTGACACCGAGCCGGAACCCATGCGGGTTAACCTTCTGGCCCATTACCGGGTTCCTTCCTTGCTGCTGACGACCACGGTGATGTGGCTGGTCCGCTTGCGGATCCGGTAGGCACGGCCCTGAGCACGCGGACGGAACCGCTTCAGGGTCGGACCCTCGTCGACGTACGCCTCGGAGATGTAGAGGCTGTCGGCGTCGGTGTGGTCGTAGTTGTGCGCGGCGTTGGCGATGGCGCTGTCGAGCACCTTGCCGACCGGCACGGAGGCTGCCTGCGGAGCGAATCGCAGAACAGCCTGGGCCTCCGTGGCGTCCATGCCACGGATGAGGTCCACCACGCGGCGGGCCTTCATGGGCGTGACGCGGATGTACCGCGCCTGGGCCCTGGCTTCCATGGTTGTCCCTTCAGTTACTTACGTGTCTGAATGCGATCCGCTACTAGCGGCGCTTCGACTTCCGGTCTTCCTTGACGTGGCCCCGGAAGGTGCGGGTCGGCGAGAACTCGCCGAGCTTGTGGCCGACCATCGACTCGGTGACGAACACCGGGATGTGGGTCTTGCCGTTGTGCACCGCGAGCGTGTGGCCCAGCATGGCCGGGACGATCATCGAGCGGCGGGACCAGGTCTTGATGACGTTCTTGGTGCCGGCTTCGTTCTGGGCGTCCACCTTCTTGATCAGGTGGTCGTCGACGAAGGGCCCCTTCTTCAGGCTACGAGGCATCTCAACCCGTCCTTAGCGCTTCTTGTTCGTCTTGCGGCGGCGGACGATGTACTTGTTCGACGCCTTCTTGGGCGAACGAGTACGGCCTTCCTTCTTGCCCCAGGGGGACACCGGGTGGCGACCACCCGAGGTACGGCCCTCACCACCACCGTGCGGGTGGTCAACCGGGTTCATCACGACACCACGGACGGTCGGGCGAACGCCCAGCCACCGCTTACGGCCGGCCTTACCCCAGTTGATGTTGCTCTGCTCGGCGTTGCCGACCTCACCGATGGTGGCGCGGCAGCGGACGTCGACCAGGCGGATCTCGCCGGACGGCATGCGCAGGTGGGCGTAGGAGCCCTCCTTCGCGAGCAGCTGCACGGAGGCACCGGCGGAGCGGGCGAACTTGGCACCGCCACCGGGACGGAGCTCGATCGCGTGGATCGTGGTACCGACCGGGATGTTGCGGATGGCCAGGTTGTTGCCCGGCTTGATGTCGGCCCCGGGACCGTTCTCGACGCGGTCACCCTGCTGCAGGTTGCGCGGGGCGAGGATGTAGCGCTTCTCGCCGTCGGCGTAGTGCAGCAGCGCGATGCGCGCGGTGCGGTTGGGGTCGTACTCGATGTGCGCGACCTTCGCCGGCACGCCGTCCTTGTCGTGACGACGGAAGTCGATCACGCGGTAGGCGCGCTTGTGTCCGCCACCCTGGTGGCGAACGGTCACACGACCGGCGTTGTTACGGCCGCCCTTGCTGTGCAGGGGGCGGACCAGCGACTTCTCCGGCGTGGACCGCGTGACCTCGACGAAGTCGGCGACGCTGGCGCCACGACGGCCCGGCGTAGTCGGCTTGTACTTGCGGATTCCCATTTCTCAGTCCTCGTCCGATATCGGACGATCCGGACCGCCCTTAGGCGGTCGGACCGCCGAAGATGTCGATACGGTCGCCCTCGGCGAGGGTCACGATCGCGCGCTTGCTGCCGGCACGCTGACCGAAACCGGTCTTCGTGCGCTTGCGCTTGCCCTGGCGGTTGATCGTGTTGACCCCGGTGACCTTGACCGAGAAGACCGCCTGGACGGCCTGCTTGATCTGGGTCTTGTTGGCGTTCGGGTCGACGATGAACGTGTACTTGTTCTCGTCGAGGAGCGCGTAGCTCTTCTCGGAGACGACCGGCTTCAGCAGGACGTCACGGGGGTCCGTGTACGACTTGCTCAGCGGGGTCTCGACGGTGTTCTTGCCCTCGGTGGCGTGGCGACGCGCCTTGGCGACGCGCGCGGCCTTGGCGGCCTTGGCGGCCTTCGAGGCAATGCTCGGGTGACGCGTAGCCATCAGGCCTCGCTCCCTTCGGTGTCATTGGCCTTCGGGCCGGACACGAAGGACTCGAAAGCGGCCTGGGTGAAGACCACGTCGTCCGAGACGAGAACGTCGTACGTGTTCAGCTGGCCCGGCTCCAGGATGTGGACCTGGGGCAGGTTGCGGGCGGACAGCCACGCGGCCTCGTCGGCGCGCTCGACGACCAGGAGCAGGTTCTTGCGCTCCGAGATCTTGCCGAACAGGCTCTTGGCGGCCTTGGTGCTGGGGTTCTCGCCCTCGACCACGCCGGAGACGACGTGGATGCGGTTGTGACGCGCCCGGTCGGTGAGGGCACCGCGCAGGGCGGCGGCCTTCATCTTCTTGGGGGTGCGCTGCGAGTAGTCACGCGGCACGGGACCGTGCACGACGCCACCACCGGCGAACTGCGGCGCGCGGGTCGAACCCTGGCGGGCGCGACCGGTGCCCTTCTGGCGGTACGGCTTCTTGCCGCCACCACGGACCTCGCCACGGGTCTTCGTCTTGTGGGTGCCCTGGCGGGCAGCGGCCAGCTGCGCGACGACGACCTGGTGGATCAGCGGAACGCTGACCTTGGCGTCGAAGATCTCCGCGGGGAGCTCGACGGAACCGGCCTTGTCGCCCGCCGGCGAAAGGATGTCAACAGTGCTCATCGGTTACCTCAGGCCCCCTTGGCCGCGGTGCGGACCAGGACGAGGCCGCCGTTCGGACCGGGAACCGCGCCCTTGATGAGCAGCAGACCCTTCTCCGCGTCAACGGCGTGGACGGTCAGGTTCTGGGTGGTGACCCGCTCGTTGCCCATGCGACCCGCCATGCGGAGGCCCTTGAACACGCGGCCCGGGGTGGCGCAGCCACCGATGGAACCGGGGGAGCGGTGCTTGCGCTGGGTGCCGTGTCCGGCGCCGAGGCCCTTGAAGTTGTGACGCTTCATGACACCGGCGAAGCCCTTGCCCTTGCTCTTGCCGGTCACGTCGACCTTGATGCCGGCCTCGAACACCTCAGCGGTGATCTCCTGGCCGAGGGTGTACTCGCTGGCGTCAGCGGTACGGATCTCGACGAGGTGGCGGCGGGGAGTGACGTCGGCCTTGGCGAAGTGACCCTTGAGGGGCTTGTTCACCTTGCGCGGGTCGATCTCGCCGAAAGCGATCTGGACGGACTCGTAGCCGTCGACATCGTTCGTACGGACCTGGGTGACGACGTTGGGGCCGGCCTTGACGACGGTGACCGGAACAACACGGTTGTTCTCGTCCCACACCTGCGTCATGCCGAGCTTCTCGCCCAGGATGCCCTTGATCTGCTTAGCCATTCTCAGCTCACCGACCCTCAGAGCTTGATCTCGATGTCGACACCGGCCGGGAGGTCGAGTCGCATCAGAGAGTCAACGGTCTTGGGGGTGGGGTCGAGAATGTCGATCAGGCGCTTGTGCGTGCGCATCTCGAAGTGCTCGCGCGAGTCCTTGTACTTGTGCGGCGACTTGATGACGCAGTACACGTTCTTCTCAGTGGGCAGCGGCACCGGGCCCGCGACCGACGCACCAGTGCGGGTCACCGTCTCGACGATCTTCTTCGCCGAGGAGTCGATGACCTCGTGGTCGTAGGCCTTGAGCCGGATGCGGATCTTCTGTCCCGCCATGGCTACTCAGTAGTCCTGTCTCTTCAACGCTCTGGAACCCGGTGTTCCCGTCCCCGCTCCTCCGACCCACGCGGTCGGGCGTGTCGCGCTCCCGCTGACAGAGATGTCCCTTGTTCGAACATCCCTACGGGACTGCACACGGCCCTGCCGGAACCGCAAGCCAGGGGCGGAAGGCCCACCGGGCGCCTGGCCGGTGCCGCGCCCACACTTCCCGGAAGATTCCCGTACGTCCGCCCCAGTGCTGCCCGCAGGCAGTTAGGGCGACGAGTACTGTGGGACTCGCTTCCGGTCCTCCCGGCGGGAGGCGCGCAGCATCAACACTCGACCGAGCAACTCCGACAGTCTGCCATATGGGGCGGGGGGTGCGCCAATCGGGCCGGAGAGAATACCCCCAGGGTGACGTAGGTCAAACACGGGGCGCCGATGCCCGGGCGGGTGGGGTCGCCCGCACGATCCGGAGCGGAGCCTCCTCCAGCGAACAGTTGAACGCCGGCCCGGTCGCCGCCGTTCCGATACGCCCCTCACTGCGCTCGAACGCGGCATCCCACTCCTGGGTGGGTACCGAGCGGGCGCGGGGTACCCACCCGCCTCGTACTCAGCGGGTACTGAGTAGCTCTACCGCTGTGGCGTGCCCGGTCGGCGGCTTGGATCGGTTGCATGCACACGGACACTTCCGCCACGTCGCCGCGTCCCTTCCTCCACGGGTACCGGACCATCACCCTGATCGGCGCGTTCTTCGTCGCCGTCATCGGCTTCGGCGCGTACGCCTGCCAGTCACTGGAAGGCGGGCCCGTGCGGTCGGACGCCGAGTACCGGGCACGGGTGACGCAGACGAAGAAGGCGGGCATGGAGGCGGTGCGTGCGCTGACTCCGGCTCCGGAGGAGGCCGCGGAGCCGCCGGGAAGGACACTCGACGACATCGCCCAGACGGGCGGCAGTACGTCCTGCGTGGACGACTTCGGAGTCGACGACGGCGGCGTGACCCGGGACGAGCCCATCTTCTTCTGGGAGTTGACCTTCGCCCGGCACAGCGACTACCTCGCCGCCGTCGACGATCTGCGACGGGAGTGGAAGCGGCAGGGGTTGACCGTGAAGGACGTACCGGCTCCCGGCAAGGGCGAGCCCGGCGCGGGGCTGCCGGGCCTCACCACCACCGACGAAGAGGGCGTCGAGGTCTCCTTCCGCCCTGACTGGTACTCCGGCAAGCCCGTCGTGCGCGCGGACGGGGGCTGCATACGGCACGCCTACTGAACAGGCTCGCCCAACAGCTCCTCCAGCGCCTCCTCGTAGGCCCGGCAGGCGGGCCACTCGCCACATTCGGAAGACCTGGAGCGGGGCACTGCGGCCGGTGGAGTCCGCCCGGTCGCAGGCGGTGCGGAGAATGCCGGCGACCCGGGGCGCCCCCGCGCGGGCTTCCGTACGGCGGCCCCGACGGCCACTCCGAGCAACTCATCCAGAAACGAGGTCAGTTGCACGTCCGCGGCCATGCGGCGCACGGTCGGCGGCTCCTCGAGTTTCCCGAAGGGGTCCGGGACTCCGGCACGAATCTCAGCGGATGGATCTCACTCACCGGCCGCGTACGCGACGAAAGCGGTCCAGGAGGTGGGCGGGAAGGCGAGCCGGGGGCCGTCGTCCGCTCGGTGCGGAACTTCAGCGTGCTTCTGCCCCTCACCCCGCGTGGAGCCCGCCTCGCCCGGCTGCTCGCCACCGAGCGACTGAGCTGGCCGCCAACGCGGCCACGCACGGACGGGTGCAGGGGCGTGACTTCCGGCTGAGCATGTACGTCGTCGGCGACACCCTCCGTATCGAGGTGACGGACACGCGCGGGGACGGTGCCCCCTGTCCGCAGCGCCCCTCCGCCGAGTCCGAGGCCGGCCGTGGGCTCGTCCTCGTCGAGGCCCTCGCCGACCGGTGGGGCGTCGCCCCGGGACCGCGTCCACGCACGACGGTCCGGGCCGAGCTGACCGCGCCCTGGGGAGCCGCACCGTTGTGAACACGGCAAAGAGGCCCGTACGACCGAAGTCGTACGGGGCTCTCCGACAGCAACCACGTCAGAGACCCGGGCGGGGCCGTTCAAAATCACTTGTTGTTCTTGGTGACCGGGCCGGGGCCCCCCG
>NZ_JBHYKH010000041.1:27822-31095 GCF_042741275.1 Streptomyces sp. NPDC058964 | reverse complement strand
GCACCGGGCCCCGCGCACGGCCGCCGTGACCCGAACCGGGCCAAGGGCCGCCCCGCGACCGGCGGCCGCAAGGGGTATCGCGCCCCGGCCGGGCCGCACGAGAGGTGACCGGCAGGCCCGCCCGCACGTCGACGGTGACAAGGTCAACCGGCCGTTGCCAGCGAGCCCTTGAGGATTCCCGTCGCGGGCGTTGCTACGGTTCACGCCGTGTCTGACTCCTCACGCGATACCGCAGAAGGCGCCGGCTGGGGCGCCGCCGAACCGGGCCACTACAAGCAGCTGATGCCGGACCACGTCGAGAAGCTGTCGTGGCTGAACCCGAAGACGCTGTGGGCCGCCCGCAACGGGGTGGTCGCGTCCTGGTTCGGCGATCCGACGGGCCGTACCCGCAGCAGCTGGGCGGCGCAGCGGGCGGCCGCCGGCGCTCCCGCCGACAAGGTGATCCGGCGGGACGATCCGGACCGGTTCTCCTTCATGGTCATCGGCGACACCGGAGAGGGCGACGACTCCCAGTACGCCGTCGTGCCCGGCTTCCTGAAGGTGAGTCAGGACACGGACTTCGCCGTGATCGCGAGCGACGTGATCTATCCGGTCGGCACGGCCGACGACTACGGCACGAAGTTCTTCCGCCCGTACCAGGACTACCGGGCACCCATATACGCGATACCCGGCAACCACGACTGGTACGAGGACCTCGGCGGGTTCATGCGCGTCTTCTGCGACGACACCCCGACGCCCGCCCCCGGCCCCGCGCCCCGCCCGCTCGGCCGGGCCTGGTGGCGCACGGTGCTGTGGCACAAACCGCGAGCGACGGACGAGCAACGCCTCGCCGAGGCACGCAAGTTGCGCTCGGCCCCGAGCCAGCGGGCCGTCCAGCCGGGCCCGTACTGGGCCATCGACGCGGGGCCCGTGCGGATCATCGGCATCGACACCGGTCTGCTGGGCACGATCGACGCCGAGCAGGGCGCGTGGCTCCGCGAGGTGTCGCGGGGTCCCCGGCCCAAGATTCTGGTGACCGGCTCCCCGCTGTACGTGGACGGTGAACACCACCCGTGCGCCATCGAGGGCGGCGGCACCGTGGACGACATCGTCCGCGACCCGGCCCACCACTTCGTCGCCGCGATCGGCGGCGACATCCACAACTACCAGCGCTATCCGGTGGACGTGGGCGGCCGCACCATCCAGTACGTGGTCTCGGGCGGCGGCGGGGCCTTCATGCACGCCACGCACACCGTCCCCCGGGTGTCGGTCGCCGGTGTCACCGAGGACGACTTCCGCTGCTATCCGCTGCGCGGCGACTCGCTGGCCTTCTACAGCCGGCTGTACGGCCGCCGCCTGCGCCTGCGCCGCTTCTTCACCCTCACCGAGGCGGAGGCCACCGCCGTCATCGCCGAGCGGCTCGGCATCAAGCCCGGCCGCGTCCCCGGCCCGGAGACCCGCGTCACCCGACGCACCCGGCTGGTCGCCAGTCTGCTCGGCGCGGGCGGCCGGCCCGACCGCACCTCACGGTTCCGGCTGCCCGTGCGGAAGATCTACACGCAGCTCTTCTCGCCGGGCTCGGCGACCTACAGCCCGCCGTTCTTCAAGTGCTTCCTGCGCCTGGACGTCACACCGGAGTCGGTCCGGCTGCGCTGCTTCGCCGCGACCGGCAACCGTGCGCAGGAGATCGACCCGCCGGTGGAGGACGAGGTCACCATCCCGCTGAACTGATCACACTCCTGCAATGTCCGCCTGCGACAATCGGGGCAGAACTGACGTGCGACCGCCGGAGGAGCCCATGCCGCCGACCTCACGCCCCCTGCGCAAACTGGGCTTCCTCACCATCGGCCTGTTCGACGGTGCGGATCCGCGGCCGGGCCACGAGTCCACGCTGGAGATCATCGAACTGGGCGAGCGGCTGGGCCTCGACAGCGCCTGGGTGCGTCACCGGCATCTGCAGTACGGCATCTCGTCGCCCGTCGCCGTCCTGGCCGCGGCCTCCCAGCGCACCAGCCGCATCGAACTCGGCACCGCGGTCATCCCGCTGGGCTGGGAGAACCCGCTGCGGCTGGCCGAGGACCTGGCGACGGTCGACATCCTGTCCGGCGGCCGCCTCAACCCGGGCGTCAGCGTGGGCCCGCCGATGCATTACGAGCAGGTCAAGAAGGCCCTGTACCCGGACACGTCCTAGGCGGAGGACTTCGGCTACGAGCGGGTGCGCAGGCTGCTGGACTTCGTGCGGGGCAAACCGGCCACCGACTTCGGTGGCGTCGAGGGCTTCGAGGCCACGCGGCGGCAGCCGCACATCGAGTACAGCGCCGGCGTGGTGCAGCCGCACTCTCCCGGGCTCGGGCGACGCCTCTGGTACGGCGGCGGCAGCCCGGGCTCGGCGCGCTGGGCGGGCGAGCACGGGATGAACTTCCTGACGAGCAGTGTCGTCAAGGCGGAGAACCCGGAGGGACCGGTCGACTTCGCGGAGATCCAGCTCTCCCACATCCGCGAGTTCCGCGCCCACCACCCGGACGGCGCGAACGCCCGTGTCTCGCAGGGCCTGGTCGTGATCCCCACCGACTCCGCCACGCCCGAGCAGCGCGCCAAGTACGAGGCGTACGCGGCCAAGCGGCTGCCCCGTACGGCGGCTCCGCAGGGTCCGGCGCGGCTGCTGTTCGCGCCGGACCTGGTGGGCACCTCGGCGGAACTCACCGAGCGCCTGCACGGGCACGCCGGGTTCCGCGAGGTCGACGAGGTGGCGTTCGCGCTGCCGTTCGACTTCGAGCACGAGGACTACGTGCAGATCCTCACCGACATGGCGACACGGCTGGGTCCGGCGCTGGGGTGGCGGCCGACGGTCTGAACCCCCGGGGCGGGGGCCGCCCCGCCCTGTTCACCAGCGGCCCGGCTCGGTGCCGACGAGCGCCTGCGACGGCCTGCCGTCCACGCCGACCGGCACGTCGCCGGTGAGCATCACCCGGTGCATGATCCGGGGGAAGTCCAGGTGGGCGTTGTCGCTGGGGGCCAGGTGGATGGTGGCCCGGTTGTCCCAGAAGGCGACGCTGCCGGGCTCCCAGCGGAACCGCACCGTGTACTCGGGCCTGACCGCCTGCTCCAGCAGCATCTCCAGGAGCGCCGCGCTCTCCGGCCGGGACACGTCGGCGATCTGCTCGACGTAGTAGCCGTTGACGAAGAGCACCCGCTCGCCCGTCTCCGGGTGGACGCGGACCAGTGGGTGCAGGGTCGCCGTCTGGTGGTCGATCAGGTGCCGGACGTAGGCGTCGTCGCCCGGCCTGGGCTGGT
>NZ_JBHYKH010000041.1:18734-27812 GCF_042741275.1 Streptomyces sp. NPDC058964 | reverse complement strand
ACCCCCCACCCCGCGCGCCGCCCTCCCCCCCGCCCCGCACGGCGCCGCTAGGGCCCGTCCGATCTCCCCACCCCCACCCCCCCCCCCCCCGCGCGCCCGCGGCCCCCCCCCCCCGCGGGGGCCCACGGAAGCCACCTGACGGTCCAGCAGATGCCGCAGGTACGCGTCGTCGCCCGGCCTCGCCTGGTAGCCGACGCCGAGCCGGTGTTCGGCCCGCAGCCCGTCGACGAAGGCCCGCACCGGGGCGGACAGCCCGGCGTAGGCGGCGGCCAGGTTGGACCAGGTGGTGTCGCCGCCGTACGGCGGGACGGTCTCGGCGCGCAGGACGGTCGCGGCGGGCGGGTCGACGCGGGCGCCGTGGTCGCAGTGCCAGCCGCGCAGCAGCGTGTGCCGGCGCCGTCGCAGCCACTCGTCGTGGTCCATGCCGAACCGGCCGCCCAGCTCCAGCCGGTCGGCCGTCGTCTCCACTTCGGGGAAGCCCTCCGGTGAGGCGCTGCCGCGCCGCCCGAGGACGACCGGCTCGCCGAACCGGCGGGCGAACGCGACGTGCGAGGCGTGGTCGAGCTTCTGGTCGCGGAAGAAGACCACCTTCCAGCGCAGCACCGCCGCCCGGATCCTTGCCACCACCGCGTCGTGGAGCTCCTCGGCCAGGTCGACGCCCGTGATCTCGGCGCCGATGTGGCCCGCGACCGGACTCACCTCGATCCCCGCCGCCTGCTCGGCCCCGTCCCCGTCCGCCGTGCCCCTGTCCGCCGTCATGCACACTCCGAATCCTGTGCCGTCCGTCCCTGTGAGGGTGACAGGACGGGGCGTCCGGCGCGACCACCCTGCGGTTGATCACCGGTCGCGCCGTCCCCGACGCTGGGTACAGGACACAGTCGACGGAAGGTCCCACCGTGATCAGCATTCCGGCGCACGAGCTCAACGACGGTACGACGGTCCCCGCGATCGGCCTGGGCACGTGGCCCATGAACGACGCCGAGGCCGAACAGGCCGTTCGTCACGCGCTCCGCCTCGGTTACCGCCTCGTCGACACCGCGGCCGGCTACGGCAACGAGGCCGGGGTCGGCAGGGGGATCGTCACCGCGGGCGTGCCCCGGGAAGAGGTCGTGGTGACCACGAAGCTGCCGGGGCGCCACCACGGGTACGAGGAGACCCTGGCCTCCTTCGGGCAGTCGCGGCGGCGCCTGGGCCTGGAGTACGTCGACCTGTACCTGATCCACTGGCCGCTGCCCCGCGTCGGCAAGTACGTGGACTCCTGGCGGGCGATGATCAAACTCCGGGAGGACGGTCTCGTGCGTTCGATCGGCGTCTCGAACTTCACGCCGGAGCACATCGGGCGGCTGGAGGCGGACACGGGCGTCCTGCCCTCGGTGAACCAGGTGGAGCTGCACCCGCTGTTCCCGCAGGACGCTCTGCGTGCCTTCCACGCGGACAAGGGCATCCTCACCGAGAGCTGGAGTCCGCTGGGCCGGGACAGCCTGCTGCTGGACGATCCCACGGTCGTCGCGACGGCCGAGGCGCTCGGCGTGACCCCCGCACAGGTGGTGCTGCGCTGGCACGTCCAGCTGGGCGCCGTGCCCATCCCGAAGTCGGCCGATCCCGCCCGGCAGCGCGAGAACCTCGACGTGTTCGGCTTCGAGCCGGGACCCGCCCAGATGGCGGCCGTCCCGGACCGGGCCCACCGCCGGCTGGGCGGTGACCCCGAGGTGCACGAGGAATTCTGACCTACTGCTCCTCGACCCGTTCCTCGGCGCCGTCGTGTTCTGCCCCGGTCGCCGTGAGGCTGCCGAGGATGTCCAGCAGTTCGGCGCTGCGGCTGCCGGGCTCGGCGTGGAAGACGACCAGGGTGAGGCCGTCGGTGCCGTCCACGGTCAGCTTGTCGGAGTGCAGGTCGAGGTCTCCGACCTGCGGGTGGGTCAGGTGGCTCACCCGCCCGCGGCGGGGCCGCACGTCGTGCCGTGCCCACAGCAGACGGAAGTGCTCGCTGCGCACCGACAGGTCACCGACCAGGTCCCGCAGCCGCGGGTCGTCGGCGTCGGGCCCGGCGTAGGCCCGCAGGGTGGCCACGCCCTCCTCCGTGAGGTCCTCCCAGTCCCGGCGCAGCTCGCGCTCGGCCGGATCCAGGAGGACGGCCCGCAGCAGGTTGACGCCGGGCGCGTAGTTGGGGGTCAGTGCACGCGCCAGGGCGTTGGCGGCCAGGCAGTCGGTGTACCGGTTCTGGACGTAGGCGGGGTTGCGGGTCCAGCCGTCGATGAGCTGCAGGATGCTGACGGGCACCTGCTCCTGTGTGCGGACCGGGTGCCGTGTGCCGGCGGGACGCTCCTGGGCCAGGCCGATGAGATGGGCGGTGGCGTCGGCGTCCAGCCGCAGCACCCTGGCCATGGCCTCCAGCACCTGCACGGACGGATTGCGGTCGCGGCCCTGTTCCAGCCTGAGGTAGTAGTCGGCGCTGATACCGGAGAGCATCGCGACCTCCTCGCGGCGCAGTCCCGGCACCCGGCGCAGACCGCTGCCGGGCAGGCCCACGTCCTGCGGCCGGACCAGCGCCCTGCGGGCACGCAGGAACTCCCCCAGCGCGTTCGTTCCGTCCATGCCACCACCGTACGGCCGGGCCCGGCGCGGTGACTGGCCCTGTCACTCCCGGGAACACGGGGGCACTGCCGCCGGCCGGGCCGTCGGCGCAGGGTGGAAACCGAGGCGGGCCGCCGCGACGAGGGCCCGCCGGAAGGCGCAGTACGAATGGTACGAGAGGTACGAGAGGTACGACATGTCTGCAACGCCCGGCGGAACCTTCACCCCGGCCGGCGGCCCGACCCTGACCCGCATGGGTTACGGCGCGATGCAGCTCGCCGGTCCGCACGTCTTCGGTCCGCCCAGGGACCGCAGCCGGGCCGTCGCGGTGCTTCGCGAGGCGGTGGCGGCGGGGGTCACGCACATCGACACCGCCGACTTCTACGGTCCCGTGGTCGTCAACGAGATCATCAAGGAGGCGCTGCACCCGTACCCCGAGGGCCTGCACATCGTGACCAAGGTCGGCGCCCGCCGTGGCGCCGACGGCGGCTGGATCATGTCCCGGCACCCCGAGGACCTGAAGGCGCAGGTCCACGACAATCTGCGGCACCTCGGCCTGGAGACCCTGGACGTGGTCAATCTGCGCCTCGGTGACATGGACACTCCGAACGAGGAGCCGGTCGCCGACCGGTTCGGAGCCCTGGCGGAGCTGCGGCAGCAGGGCCTGATCCGCCATCTCGGGCTCAGCGCCGCCTCGGCGGCACAACTCGACCAGGCGCGGGCGATCGCGCCCGTGGTCACCGTGCAGAACATGTACAACCTGGCCAACCGGCAGGACGACGCCCTGGTCGAGCGCACGGCGGCCGAGCACATCGCCTTCGTCCCCTACTTCCCGCTGGGCGGCTTCACCCCGCTGCAGTCCGGCACGCTGACCAAGGTCGCCTCCCGGCTCGACGCCTCACCGCAACAGGTCGCCCTGGCCTGGCTGCTGCGGCGCTCGCCGAACATCGTGCTCATCCCGGGCACGTCGTCACCGGAACATCTGCGCGAGAACATCGCCGCCGCCGATCTGCTCCTGCCGGCCGACGCGCTCGCCGAGCTGGACGGCGTCGGGCTCCGGGGCGGGAGCTGATCCCCGCGGAAGGCGGCCCGCGGCAACGGGATCGTCCCGTTCCGCCCCCAACAGGCCTGCCGGGCCTCTATGTTCACGGCGGTAGCCGACGTCTCTTCGTCCCAGGAGGCCTCTTCGCATGCGCAGCGCGCTCCGTACCGCCATAGTCGGGGCGGTGACCGCCGGCACCGTCCTGACCTGCGGCACCGCCGACGCCACTCCGCCCGGTCCGGGGGTCACCGGCCGGGTGATCAGCCGAACGACCGTGGGAGAGACCGACTACATCCTGCGGGAGGTGACGATTCCGCCCGGGCAGACCACCGGCTGGCACTACCACGACGGTCCCCTGTACGGCTATGTCCGGCAGGGCACCCTGACCCACTATCACTCGGACTGCGCCCAGGACGGCCTGTACCGCACCGGCGGCACGCTGTACGAACCGAGCGGGTCGGGCAATGTGCACCTCGGGGCCAACCGGGGTGACAAGACGGTCGTCCTCGACGTGCTGTACGTCCTGCCGCACGGCTCGCCGTTCTCCGAGGACGCGCCGAATCCGGGCTGCTCCTTCCAGTGACCACCGCCCGGTGATCACGGACCGCGGGCCGTGCTCACGTCCCGGGCAGCGGCTGCCCGGCCCAGATCGTCCTGCCGCCGCTCGACTGCCGGCTGCCCCGGCGCTGGGCGAGCGGGGCGACGAGGAGCAGGCGGCGGCCTCCCTCGTCGAAGGCGTGGGTCCGGCGCAGGTGCGGGTGAGGTGGAACTGCCGTCGGAGACCCCGCAGACGGGCACGCGGTCACGGATCAGCCGCAGCCGGATGGGCGGCACACCGCAGCGGACGGCGTTGGTGACCGGTTCGCCGACGACGGGTTCGGTGACGAAGCCGGCCCCGTCCAGCCCCCGGACGGCCAGTTGCTCGGTGGCCGCCTCGCGGGCGGCGGCCACGCGCGCGGGATCGGGCGGGACGTCCCAGGTGGCCACCCGGTCCGCAACGAGGGCCCGGGTGCGGGCGGGCAGCAGGGCCACGTCGCCGCCGGGCTGCTCCGGGAGTACGGCTTGAGGCAGCGCCGGCTGGTGTCGAGGGCCGGCAGCGACATGGACGCCTGTTGGAAGACCTGGCCCGCCAGTGCGGGCTCGGGCGCCCGGGGCCGGTCGGCGGGGATCACGCATCCGGTGGGCCGGCCGTCCCCGCCGCGCACGGGGCAGGCGGTGAGGGCGAGCTCGACGCGGTGGCCGTCCCGGTGAGGCAGGGCTATGAGACCCGCGCGTGCGGCGACGGTCCGCGCGGCACCTCCTCGTCGAGCAGACCGGTGACGGGCCGCCCCACGACCTGTTCGGCGGGGTGTCCCGTCGGCAGCCGCGCGTCCTCGCTCCACCCCGTCACGATACCCAGGGCATCGATGGCCGCCACGGCCGAGACCTGCTCCGTACGCCCCGGGACGATCCTTTGTTCCGGGGCGTCGAGCGCGAAGGCGGCCCGGTCACCCCCGCCGAGCGTGCAATACGGCCAGCGCCCGGTCGGCGTGGGTGTTCATGCGCAGTTCACTGCGGACGACCTCGAGGACCGTACGGTCCTGCGCGATGACGAAGGTGGCCCGCTTGGTGGGCGCGAGCGCGAAGCCGCGTTTCACGCCGAAGAGCTCACGGACCGACCCGTCGGCGTCGGACAGCAGCGGCATGCCGAGCGTGTGCCGCCCGGCGAACTCCTGCTGGCGCTCGACGGAGTCGCCGCTGATCCCCACGGGCCGCGCGCCGACGGCGGCGAACTCGGCGGCCAGGTCGCGGAAGTGGCAGGCCTCCGCGGTGCAGCCGGGGGTCAGGGCCGCCGGATAGAAGAACAGCACGACTGGACCGTCGGTGTGCAGCTCCGACAGCCTCCGCGTCGTGCCGGTCTCGTCCGGCAGCTCGAAGTCCTCGACCTTGTCGCCGACGCCGACACGCTCGCTCACGACCGGCCCTCCCCGCTGCGGGCGACACCGCGGGCCCACAGGACCAGGGGCACCTGGAGGGGAAGGCGCGCGACGGCGGCCGCCTTCAGCGGTGCGGGGCGGTGCCGCCAGTCCACGGCCATCTGCACGTTCGCCGGGAACACTCCGACGAAGAAGGCGGCGGCGGCACGGGCGGCCGCCGTCCGGGTCCGCGGCAGTGCCAGGCCCGCGGCGAGCGCCAGCTCCACGGCACCGCTGGCGTACGTCCACGTCCGTGGCGAGCCCGGCAGCATCTTCGGAATCGTCGCATCGAACTGCCGGGGGGTGGCGAAGTGGGCGACCCCGGCGGTGGCCAGCAGACCGGCTAGCAGCAGGGGTGAGCGTTCGGACCGGGACACGGTTCCTCCTCTGACGACCTGCCGCCGGATATTACTCGACGGTAGGCGGGTGGCGGGCCCCGGATGCCGGTGTATCACGGCCGGCGTGCGACGGCCGCAGGGGTGGCCGTGACGGGCCAGTTGGCGCGGACGACGAAGGAGACCGTGATCAGCAGCGCCCAGGAGACCCACTTCGACATCGACACCGGCTCCCAGCCGTCGAGTTGGTACGGGTACCGCCAGGCGCCGAGGTAGGTCGCCACGTTCTCCGCCAGCCACAGGAAGAACCCGACCAGCGCGAAGGACAGCGCGAGCGGCATGCGGTGGCGCCGGTCCCCGACCGTGAAGTACGTCCACGTCCCCCAGGTCGCGCACAGCAGCAGGCAGCCCAGGGCCCAGCGCAGGTCCGGCAGCCAGTGATGCGTGAGGAAGTTGACGTACAGGCAGGCCGCCAGTACGGCGGTGACACGGGCGCGGTAGCCCGTGAACGACAGGTCGAGCAGCCGCCAGGTCCGGCAGCCGTAGCTGCCGACCGCCGCGTACATGAACCCGCCGTACAGCGGCACACCGGCCACCTTCGTCAGCGCGGGCTCGGGGTAGCTCCACGCCCCCACATGCACCTTGACCAGCTCGAAGACCAGCCCCAGTACGTGGCAGACCGCGACGACCGCCACGTCCCGGCGGGTCTCCCACCCCAGCAGATGGCACACCGCCGTCAGCAGTACGCCGTACGCGAGCAGCAGGTCGTAGCGGGCGGCCGGGAGCGGCGGCAGCAGCCGGACGACCGCCATGCCGCCGAACAGCGCGACCGCGAAGGCACAGCAGCGGGCCTGCACCCACCCGAACAGCGCCACCTGGCGGACGAGGACCCCGGCCTGCTGCTTGATCTTGTGCATGCCAGGTAGACGTCCGTCCGCCGCCGACGGTTGCGGTCGCCGGGGACCACTGCGCCGATGCCGGTTCGCCCAGGCCGTGGCCACCGGCGCTCCGGCCTCCTGGCCGGGCTCGTCCTCGACCGCGTGCCGCCATGCCGGCGACCGCCCGCTGCGCATTCTCCGGGCGTACCCGTCGGAACACGTCGCGCGGCCGTTCAGGGAGACCGGGAAGACGGTGGAACACCTGTCTGCCGAGGACCAGATGGGCCGAGGGGGTTCGTCCCCGGGGACGTCCCCGCCGTTCCGCGGGACGCGGGGACGGCATCCTGACGGCTCGTCAAGGAAACGCTGGGTGTCGTGATCACGCCTCGTGGTCACGAGAACAGCCCGGAGGTTTCGATGATCCGACGGACCGTGAAGAGCGGCCTGCTGGCGACCGTCGCGGTGCTCGCGTTCCTGCCCACGGCGGCCGGCGCCGCCGAGACGGGCCACGCGGTGCCGCAGCCCGCACCCGCCGCCTCGACGCAGTACACGCTTCCCTCGCTGCTCCCCGCCCCCGCCCGGCACAAGCCGGCGCGGCACCGCGTGACGCCCCACAAGTCCCACCGCGGGGTCCACCGTGCGCACCGCGCCACGCACCGCGTGCACCGCCTGCGTCACCTGCACCGCGTGAGCGCCACGCACTGCGCGCACCGGGTGGCGCGCCGCGTGGTCCCGCCGGCCGGGTACCGCCACGGCATCCCCGCCGTGGGCCGCGTGGCCACGCACCACGTCGCGCTGAACGTCCGCTCCGGCCCGGGAACCGGCTACCGCGTGGTCGGTCACCGGCACCCGAACCGGCTCGTGGCACTCACCTGCCGGACGGGCGGGTCCCGGGTGTACGGCAACCGCACCTGGTACCGGCTCTCCCACCACAGGGGATACGTCTCCGCCCGCTACATCCGGGTCCGCACCGCCGTTCCGTGGTGCTGACCGCTCCGTCCCGCCGTACGTCCTGACCGGAGGCCTGTTGGGGTAACACTCCGTCCCGAAAATGCCGTGGGGGTGGCACCAATTAAAGCACCTAATAAAACGCCGCGGGTTTGGGCTTCCGCATAACGGGTAAACATTAACACAACATGGGCGAAAATCGCAAAGTGGAACTGGAGTCGAGGGACGCACCATGCGGCAGCCCGCACGACCGACCACGCCGGACGAGCCGCTGGTGGTGAGACTGCGCGAACTGAGGGACCGTACGGGGCTGAGTCTGGCGGCGCTGGCCGCCCGCACCCCGTACAGCAAGTCCGCCTGGCACCGCTATCTGACGGAGGGCAAACGGCCACCCCGTTCGGCCGTGGAGGCGCTCGCGCGGATCGCCGGTGCCGACCCGGCACCCGTGCTGGCGCTCTGGGAGGCCTCCCAAGGGCCGCCGCCGTCCACCGACCGGCACGAGGGCGGAGCGGCGCGCCCGCCCCGGCGCCGGGCCGTACGGCTGACGGTGCTCACGCTGCTCACCGCGGCCGCCGCGGCGGCGGTCGCCCTGACCTTGACCACCCGGCACGGCTCGTCCGGGACGCAGTTCGTCATGGCGGCACCCCGCTGCCACGGGAGGTCCTGTCAGGGCCGGCTGCCCGACGCGTCGGTCTGCGCACGCGACGCGCGGACCGAGAGCATGGTCAGCGACCCGTCGTACGACGTCCGGCTGCGCTACTCGCCCACCTGCGGCACGGTCTGGTCGCAGGTGCGGCTGCGCTCCCCGCACGCCCGGGAGATCTCCGTGCGCGCGGGGCAGGACATGCTCTCGGCCACCTATCCGGCCAAGGACTCCACCGGCGACAGCAGCCCGATGCTCACGGTGCCGTCACCCCGGGGAGTGGAGGCCTGCGCGGAGGTGGCCGGACAGCTGGCCTGCACCGGCCTGGACGTGGAGGAGCCCGACGGGTCCGGGGACCAGCCCTGAGGCGACGCGTGGCGACGCGCCCAAGGCACGGGCGCGGCGCCGTGCGCGGTGGCGAGTGGCGAGCGGCCAGTTGGGGGGGACGCTCGGCCGGTGGCGATCAGCCCCTGCGGCGCGCCGCTCGGCACCGGCTGCCGGGCCGGGCGCAGGGCCGCGATGCCGATGAACACCATGGACGGGACACCGGTCAGGGCGAAGGCGGTGAAGCCGAGACCGCCCGTGGGGCCGGGCGGGCGACCGGGCGCGGGGCCGCGGGGGGGGGGGCGCCCCCCCCCCCCCCCCCCCGGGGGGGGGGGGCGGGGGGGGGGGGGGGGTGTGGGGGGGGGGGGGGGGTTGAGAC
>NZ_JBHYKH010000041.1:7313-18724 GCF_042741275.1 Streptomyces sp. NPDC058964 | reverse complement strand
GCGGCGCGGGGCGGGGGCGCGGGGCGCCGCGGCCTACCAACCCCTGGGGGGGCACCGGGCTGGGGGCGTGGGGGGTCCCGCGGCCCCCGCGGGGCCCGGGGGGCCCAACGGGGCGGGGGCCACCGGGCCGAAGACGGCGCCGAAGCGGACCGTGCCGGAGGTCCGGCCGACGGCGGTGGCGCGGTTGTCCGGGGTGGAGCGGATGGACACCTTCGCGTGGATCACCGCGCGCTGTTGAGGAACACGCCGGCGAGGAAGCCGACCAGGAAGGCCACGCCGAGTGGCATGTGGACGCCGAGCAGGGAGTGTGCCGGCGGGGTCGAGCGCGTCGTGGTCGTCGACGTCGCCCCCGGGCGGCTGGAGAAGGCACAGACGGTGGGGGGGCCGACGCCGTGACCGACTCCGCCCAAAAGGACGTGACCGTGCGCCTGGGCGAGCCGGCCGGCCGGAGCGCGAGCGCGAGCGCTGCGAGAAGGTCCCCGGCCAACGCGCCCCGTTCACCGGGGCGGACCGGGCCTTCGGGTCGCGCGGGCCCCGGGGCCACCGAGAACGTCGTCGTGCCTTCGACGCGTAGCCCCGCACCGGGCTCCCGGGGGAACAGGAACACGGGAACGCCCGGCGCCACCCGGACCGGCCGTTCAGGGGAACCGCCCCCGAAACGGGCGTGACACGGCCGGGCCCGGTCGACATGTTCAGCCGTGACCCTGCCGCTGATCCCGCCGATGCTCGCCACACCCGGAAAGCTGCCGCCCACCGCGCAGGACGCCCGTTGGGCCTACGAGACCAAGCAGGACGGCCAGCGCGCCGTGGTCTATCTGCCCGGCGACGGCAGCGTGCTGCTGCGTGCCCGCTCCGGCGAGGACATCACCGCCGCCTACCCCGAGCTGCGCCCGCTGGGCGGCACCCTGGGCGCCACTCGCGCGATCCTGGACGGTGAGATCCTCGCCCTCGACGAACAGGGGCGCGCCGACTTCCAGTTGCTGCAGGGACGCATGGGCCTGGCCCACGCGCCAGAACGCGCCGCCCGCCGGGCGGCGCAGGTTCCCGTGCACCTGGTGCTGTTCGACGTGATGCACCTGGCGGGATCCCTGCTCGCCCTCCCCTACTCGCGGCGGCGCACCCGGCTGGAGGAGCTGGGCCTGGCCGGTTCCCACTGGTCGACCCCGTCGGCCGTCGTCGGTCACGGCGCCGAGGCCCTGCGGGCGACCCGCGAGCACGGCCTGGAGGGAGTGGTCTGCAAGCGGCTGGACTCGCCGTACGAGCCGGGGGTGCGTTCCCGCTACTGGATCAAGATCCGGAACATGCGCAGCGAGGACGTGATCGTCGGTGGCTGGCTGCCCGGCAGGGGCCGGCTCACCGGGCTGCCCGGTGCCGTGCTGGTCGGCCAGCGGGACGACGCCGGGCGGCTGCGGTACGTCGGCGGGGTGGGCACCGGCTGGAGCGAGGCCGAGCGCACCGAACTGGCCGCGCTGCTGCGGGCCGCCGAGACCGGCGTGTGCCCATTCGATCCGGTCCCGTCGGCCTCCAGCGCCCACTGGGTGCTGCCCCGGCTGGTCGGCGAGGTGGCCTACAGCACCCGCACCCGGGCCGGACTGCTGCGCCAGCCGTCCTGGCTCCGGCTGCGCCGTGACCTCACGCCCGAGGAGTCGGCGGCGGACATCCCCGGCGAACCGGCCTGACACTCCGTCATGACCCAGGAGTCGGGCCCTTCTTCACCACCGGTACGCGTGTGACCCCTTGGCCCGGAGTTGAAAACCGGGGAAGCTGAACTCCCTTTGCCCCCACAGCCGTTGGGCTGCGCCCAAAGAGGAGGACGCAGTGACGTCACCGAAGTTCAAGGCACACCGCAGAAGATGGCTCACAGGTCTCGCGGGAGCCGCCGCGCTCGTCGTCGCCACCGCCACCGCCGCGTACGCCGCCCCGCCCCAGGCGCTCCCCGCCAGCGCCGAGCCCTCGGAGCTGACGTACCAGCCCGCCTTCGACTACGACACGGACGGCTGCTACTCCAGTCCCGCCATCGGCCCCGACGGCACGATCAACGGCGGCCTCAAGCCGACCGGCGCCCTCAACGGCTCGTGCCACGACGCCTCCGACCTGGACAACACGAACAGCTACTCGCGCTACAAGTGCAACAACGGCTGGTGCGCCTACCTGTACGGCCTGTACTTCGAGAAGGACCAGGCGCTGCCCGGAGTCGGCATCGGCGGCCACCGGCACGACTGGGAGCACGTCGTGGTGTGGGTGCAGAACGGCCAGATCAAGTACGTCTCCACGTCCAATCACGGCTCGTTCACCGTGCACCCGGTGTCCGACGTCCGCTTCGAGGGCACGCACCCGAAGATCGTCTACCACAAGGACGGCATCAGCACGCACTGCTTCCGGCTCGCCAACTCGAACGACGAGCCGCCGGAGAACCACAAGCACACCTGGCAGTACCCGCCGCTGGTCGGCTGGAACGGCTACCCGCCGGGACTGCGCGACAAGTTGAGCGCGTACGACTTCGGCAGCGCCCACTTCGGCCTGAAGGACGACAGCTTCGCCTCGCACCTCTCCTCGGCCGAGCCGTCCGGCATCGCCTTCGATCCCAACGCCTGAGCCGGATCCGGCAGGCGGGCCCCGCCCACGGACCCGGTGACCGGAGTCCGACCGGGCGTGGACGCCTGCCGGTACGCGCCTCATGATGGCCGGATGGATCTTCACTCAGAACTGCCCCGGGCGGTGGACGCCGACGCGCTGCTGGGCCTCGCCAAGGACCATCACGACCGCGAAGTGCGTGCCGTCGGCACCCGGGGGGCGGCCGGTCACCTGGTGAAGGTGTACGCGCTGGCGGCGCCCGGACGCACGGTCACCGATGCCTCCACCGGGGCGGCCCTGGAGCTCGCCGAGGCCCATCTCGCAGTCGGGCGGCTGCGGGGCTCGCTAGGGCTCGCGGTGCTGCTCGTGCACGCGGGCGGCGACGGGGACTACGTCCTGGTGCACACCTGGATCGAGGGACACATGTCGGACCTGGCCGTGTTCACCGGCCCTGCGGGACGGCCCGGCGAGCTCCGGCCGGGGCGGGCGGGGCTCGCGCCCTGTGTGTGGGAGGCGGCCGTCCTCGCGCACGAGCGGGACGCGTTCTCCCGGCACGTTCTCGGCGGCACCGGCGCTCTCCCGGACCGCCTCGCCGCGTGGAGCGCGGACACCGTCGCGGGAGCGGTCCGTTGACCGGCGCTCCCACGGTGCGCCACGCCGAGCGCGCCGATCTGCCGCGCGTCGCCGAACTGGCCGTCCAGCACGCGGAGTACGAGCGCGCCGCGCCGCCGGTACCCGACCTCGCAGCGCGGCTCGCCGCCCTCCTCTTCGACACCCCCTCCCCGCGTCTGCGCTGTCTGGTGGCCGAGGACCCCGGGGGCGCGGTGGTCGGCTACGCCACCTGCGCGCCCGAGCTGTCCACCTGGGAGGGCCGCGATTACCTCCTCATGGACTGCCTGTTCCTGGCCCCCGGTCACCGGGGCCTCGGCCTCGGCGCGCTGCTCGTCGACGCCGTGACCGCCGAGGCCCGCGCCCTGGGCCTCGACGAGGTCCAGTGGCAGACCCCGGCCTGGAACGAGGGCGCGGTCCGCTTCTACGACCGGCTGGGCGCCCGCTCCCTGCAGAAGCTCCGGTACAGCCTGGGGGTGACCGGATGAACCCCGAGGCCGGCGCCAGACAGTTGTTCGAGGGGCTGCTCGGCCACGAGGGGCCCGACGCGTACGCCACGGTCGTCGGGCCGTGGTCGGCGCGCGCCGGGGACGGCTACCGCGACCTGCTCACCATGGCCGCCGCGGTGCCGGCGAGGCCCGCCTCCGACGGGCCGGACGTGCGCCCGCGCCACCTGCTGTGGGAGCTGTACGCGCTGAGCCGGGTCAGTGACGTGCTGCTGCTGTCTTTCCAGCCGCCCGGACACGACCACTGGGACGGACCGGGCGTGACGACGGATCAGTACCTGGATCTCTTCACCGGCCTGGGCGCGGTGCCGTTCGAGGAGACCGCGGTGTTCGATCCGTTCCTCCACGAGATCGTGGAGGTGGAGCAGGCGGCGGACCCGGACGAGCCCGTGGTGATCACCGGTCTCGTGTGGCCCGGTCTGTGGCTGGGGTCCGTGCTCTTCGGCCGCGCCGGTGTGCGGGTGCGCGCGGGCGTCCGCCACGCCGAACGCGGGGTGGCCGACCGCTCGCCGCTGTACTGGACCCACCGGCGCCGGCACCGCCCCACGGTCGACCTGTCGCGGGGCTGGGGCCACAACTCCCAGTGGCGCACGGATTTCCGGGTCGACCTGCGTACCGGGGCGGGCGACCGTGCCAACGCCGAGGGCACCGCGCACGTCGACGACGTGGAGGACGGCACGCCCGAGGCGCTGCTGACCGCTGCCGAGCGCCGGGACCTGCTGCGGCACCGCTGCCTGGTGCGCACGCCGGTCCGGGCCGCCGAACTCGCCGGGGCTCCCGGCTGGGAGACGGACCTGTTCCCGTTCGACTGGCACGCGGAGACCTGACTGTACCGCTGCTCGGGGCGCGCCGGAGGAATGCGGGCGATGTGCGTGGGTGTCCCCGGCGAAGGTCTATCGTGTCCCCATGTCCGCCCCGGAACTGATCCGCATCGTCTCCCGCGACTCCCCCATGGCGCTGGCCCAAGTGGAGCGTGTCCGCGCCGAGTTGGCCACCCTTCATCCGCACGTGCGGACCGCGGTCGTGCCGGTGCGGACCACCGGCGACAAGTGGCTGGGCGACCTGTCCCAGGTCGAGGGCAAGGGGGCGTTCACCAAGGAGGTGGACGCAGCCCTGCTGGCGGGGGAGGCCGACCTCGCGGTGCACTGTGTCAAGGACGTTCCGGCCGACCGGCCGTTGCCCGCGGGCACGGTGTTCGCCGCGTTCCTGAAGCGGGACGACATCCGTGACGCGCTCGTCCACCCCGGCGGGCTCACCCTCGACGAGCTCCCGCCCGGCACCCGGATCGGCACCTCCTCGGTGCGCCGCGTCGCCCAACTCGCCGCCACCCACCCGCGTCTGCGGTGCGTGCCCTTCCGCGGCAACGCCAACCGCCGGCTGGAAAAGCTCGCGGCCGGTGAGGCGGACGCGCTGCTGCTGGCGGTCGCCGGCCTGGAGCGGATCGACCGGCGCGACGTGATCAGCGAGGTTCTGTCGCCGGAGACGATCATGCCGCCGATCGGCGCGGGCATCCTCGCCCTGCAGTGCCGTGAGGGCGACACCGCGCTGATCGACGCGGTCAGCGGGCTGGGCGACCCGGACACCTACCGGGAGGCCACGGCGGAGCGCATGTTCCTGCACGTTCTGCAGGGGCACTGCAACAGCCCGATCGCCGGTTACGCGCGTGTGGACCGCGGTGGTGAACTGTCCCTGCGGGCCTGTGTGTTCACGCCGGACGGCAAGACCCGGCTGAACGCCCACGAGTGGGCGGGCCCGCTCGACCCGGCCACGCTCGGCACCTCGGTGGCGGTGTCCCTGCTGCGGCAGGGCGCTCGCGAGATCATCGACGGCATTCCGCACTGAGGCCCGCCACCGCGGCCGTCACGCCGTGGGGCGGCCGTCAGGCGGTGCCCGGCTCCGTCTGGTCCTCCAGGTCCTTCAGGAAGGCGCTCACCTGGTTCGCCAGGCCGCCAGGCCCGGCACCCGCGGGAGCGGCCGCGACGGGCTCCTCGAGCAGTCCGATGCCGCCCGCCCACAGCCGGCGGTCGGTCCACTCCTCGTCGACCCGCAGATGGACCTGTACGTCGACCTGGTTCAGGGAGGCCTCCGGGCCGGCCGCGTACACGACCGCGGTGGCCCGGCGCAGCGGGTAGACGTCGAAGCCCTCGATGAACTGGGAGTTGCGCCAGTCGATGAAGGCGCCCTCCCCGTCGGGGCCGACCCGCACGTCGATCTGGCCGTCCTCCAGCTGCACGCCGCAGTGGCGCGCGCCGCGGTTCTCGACGGTGACCCGGACACTGAAATACGTCAGCCCGACGGCCGCGTCGTCGCGCCCGCGCGGCGGCTCTGCCACTTCCAGGCGGTGGACGCGGACGCGCAGACCGGCATGCTCCTCGTACTCGTGCCAGTCCCCGACCACGTTCGGCTCGTACACAGTGCCCCTCTCGACCTCCAGGAGCTGCTGTCTATCTGTGCGCTCGGCGCACTGTCAAATGAGCGGAATGCGCTGTGGCCAGCGGATTCGCCCGCTTTGATCGGTGATCAAGCGCTGCGCAGGAAGAATCCCGTCACCGGGCTCCGGGACGGCTCCGGGTGCGTGCCGCACATCACGCCCGGAACAAGATCAGCGGGCGGGCGGCCCGGCGGTGACGAGGCGGCGGTGATGCCGAGGGCGGCGGCCACGAACAGGACGCCGGAATCGGCGTCATGCTTCCTCGGCCTCCTCGTGCAGGGTGACGGCCAGCCTGCGCAGCGCCGGGAGCGCGGCGCGCAGCGCGTCCCGGTCCGCCCGGTCGAGCCGGTCCACGTGCCGAGCGACGAGGGCCGCCGGGCGCCACCGCCAGTCCCCCAGCCTGTCGCGGGCCGCCCCGGTGAGCCGCAGACGGACGGCGCGCCGGTCCGCCGGATCGGTCTGCCGGACCAGGCAGCCGTCCTCGGCGAGCCGGTTGACCAGGGTCGACACCGAGTTGCCGGCCAGGTACAGCTCCTTGGCGGCGTCCGAGACGCGGATGCCGGGCCGCGCCTCGACCAGGCGCAGCAGTTCCACCTCGGCGTCGCGCGGCCGGGTGGCGGTCGGCCCGCCGCGCAGCCGGCGGCGGATCAGCCGCTGGATGCCGACCAGGGTGTCGGCCAGCTCCTCCGGGAAGCGCTCCGGTTCGCCCGGTTCCACACTCCCGAGATTACCTCTGTTGCAGAGGTAACTCTCCGAGGACGGTTCAGACAGGTGCCGGACGGCGGCACTATGTCACGATTTCGGGTGAATTGTTTTGATGGGGTCGACCGGGGGAACTCACATCAGAGTGCTTCGGACAGGAGGCACGTCCGTGGGAGCCGGTCCGCCGGACGCCCCGGGTGTCCCCCGCAGGTCCCAGAGCGCGCCCCTCCCATGGTGTCTGTCCCATCCAGCACCTGCTTGAGGGAGGTGCGCACCCACCATGGGTACCGCCACCAGAACGAAGCCCCATCCGCACGACGACGCCCCCGACACGGCCGAGGCGTTCGAACGACTCGCCGCCCTGCCTGACGGCCCCGAGCGCCGGGCGCTCCGGGACGAACTGGTCCGCCTGTGGCTGCCCATGTCCGAACGGATCGCCGTCCGGTTCCGCGGCCGCGGGGAATCCCTCGAGGACCTCTACCAGGTGGCGGCCCTGGGTCTCGTCAAGGCCGTCGATCACTACGACCCGGCACGCGGCCGCGCCTTCGAGGCGTACGCCGTACCGACCGTCACCGGTGAGATCAAGCGGCACTTCCGTGACCACATGTGGACCCTGCACGTGCCGCGCCGGGTGCAGGACCTGCGCAACCGGGTGCGGAGCACGGCCAAGGAGCTGGCACAGACGCTCCCGGGCCGGGAACCCACGGTCGCCGAGATCGCCGAACGCGCACAGCTGACCGAGGACGAGGTACTCACCGGTCTCGAGGCCCTCGAGTGCTTCACGGCGCTGTCGCTGGACGCGGCGATGCCGGGCACCGACGGGTACGCGCTGGGCGACGCGCTCGGCGGGCCCGAGCCCGGCTACGACCTCGTCGTCGACCGTGCCGCGGTCAAGCCCTGTCTGCAGGCGCTGCCCGAGCGCGAGCGGCTCATCCTCTACCTGCGGTTCTTCCGGGGGATGACGCAGAGCCGGATCGCCGAGCATCTCGGCATCTCCCAGATGCACGTCTCCCGGCTCCTGAGCAGCTGCTTCGAACGACTGCGCGAGGAACTTCTCGCCGAGGCGAGCTGAGTCACGGGTCCGGCCTCACTCCGGCGGTGCCTCCGGGATCTGTGCGGGCCCGTACCGGTCGAGTGCGTCCTCCAGCTCGGCGCGGATCTCCGGGGGCATGTCCCCGGTACGCCCCCAGATGACGATCAGTTCCGCGACGTTGCGCAGCTTGATGTTGGTGTGCTGGGAGACCTCCTTCAGCACCTCCCACCCCTCGTCGGGTGTCACCCGGGCCAGTGCGACCACCATTCCGATGGCCTGGTCCACGACGGCGTGGGAGACGACCGCCTCCTTCAGCTGGTGGACCTCCGCCTGCAACCCGAAGACGAGTTCCGCCTCGCCCCCGCCGGTCTCGTCGCTCTCTCCCATTCCTCCATGGTGTCACTCACCCGGTGGTGTGCCATCGGGGTACTCGGCAGGCGCACGAGCCGATCCCGGTTGGACACTGGTGGGAGACCGGTGGCCCACCGGTCTCCGACACCAGGACGCGACTGCCATGAACCATGACACGACCCTTCCCGACGGCGCGAAGAGGAAGAAGGAGGTCGTTTCCACGCACTCCGTCTTCGGCGCCCCCTGCTGGGTGAGTCTCACCAGCCGTGACCTGAAGGCCACGGAGGATTTCTACGGGGCCGTACTGGGCTGGCGGTGGCGCAACGCCAAGCTCGGTGATCACTTCCGGATCGCGCTGGCGGGCGGTGTTCCGGTCGCCGGGATCGCCGCCGTCGCCGCCATGTGGCAGATGGCGGTGGCCTGGACGCCGTACTTCGCCGTCCCGAACGCGGACGAGGGCCCCGCCCGGGGCCGGGGGGGCGGGGCGCCCTGGGCGCCGCCCCCCGGCCCCCGGGGCGCGCGCGGCGGCGGGGCCCGCGGCCGGCACACCGAGGCCCACTGCCGCGCCTACGCGCAGACGAAGGATCGCGGCAAGGCGCTCGACGCGACGGCCTGGCAGCGGCTCGTCGCGGCCGCCGGCGGGAAGGACGAGGTCGCCGCGTACTGCTCCGAGCTGCTGGCGCGGGCGGCGGCCGAGCCGGGCAAGCAGGCCGGCACGGGCAGACCCGGCGCGGGCGCCACGAACGGCGGCACCGGCACGTCGGGGAAGACCGGTTCACCCGGCAGCGGCACCTCCGGCAACAGCACGCCGGGCAACGACACGTCCGGCAACGGCACGGGCGGCAACGGAACCTCCGGCAACGGAACCTCCGGCAACAGCACGGGCGGCACGGACGGCGCCGCCGGGAACGGCGGGACGGGCGGCGGCGGAAAGCACGGGTAGCCCGCGCCCGCGGATCACCGCCCCGCCCCACGCCGTCAGCCGCGGGTGCCGGTCCCGCGGGTGAACGGCTCGAAGGCGTGGCTGAAGTACCAGGTGTCCTGGGCGATGCCGGAGCAGGAGTTGGCTCCGGCCGTACCCACGCAGCCGCCGTTGTCACGCTGGAGTGCCCAGAAGGAGAGCGTGTCGATCCCCTTGGCCACGGCCCATTTCTCCACCTCGGCCGCGTCCTCGGCGGTGAAGGTCTCCTCGGGCCCGTAGTCGTCGATGCCGGGCATCTCGGTGACGCCGATCGTGTGCCACAGCCTCGCCGGGTCCTTCCCCGGGTGGAGGGCGGCCAGTTGGCCGTGCAGACCGGCGGCGGCGGTCTCGGTGTCGGCCGCCATGTCGTGGGTGGCGCCGTCCCAGTAGTCGAACGTCATGATGTTGACGACGTCCACGCGGGCACCGTTGTCGACGGCGTTCCGCAGCAGTGCCACACCGCTCGGCGCGAGGCCGGTGGTCGTCGTCGGCAGGGTGTAGGAGAACTGCAGTCTGTGACCGGTGCGCAGGGCCCAGCGCTCCGCCTTGGCGACGGCCTTGTTGCGGCGGTCGACTCCGGCGGCGTTGTTGATGGAGTCGGCCTCGATGTCGAGGTCGATCCGGGTGACGCCGTAGGTGGTGACGAGGTCTTCGTACACCTCGGCGATGGCGTCGGCACTGGTGCAGCTGTCGGCCAGCTCGGTGCCGGTGGTGTCGGCGCTGTAGCCGCCGAAGGACGGGACGACGTTGCCGCCGCGCGCCTGGATCGCGGCTATGTCCGCGCCGAAGGCCGCCCGGGAGACCGGCTGCGTGGTCCGGCCGTTCCAGTACGCGGTGCAGGAGCCCGCCCCGGCCGTCTGGAGAAAGGCCATCGTGAGGTATTTGCTGCCCGACTGGGCGGCGAGCGCGGCGGGACTCTCACCGGTCCAGGTCTCGAAGTACGGCGCCGCCACATGCGGGGGCATGGGCTTCGCGGGACGCGGGTGTGCCGGCTGCGCGGCGAACGCGCCGGCTCCCCCGAGGGCGGACAGCCCCGCCGACAGGGCGGTCACGATCGTGCAGGACAGCAACGCGCGAAGAGAGCCAGGTCGTCTCATTGACGCTCCCAGGGTGAAGGAAGAGCGGGCGAGGACTGCGGAAGGGCACGTGTGAGGGGGTGTCCGGCAGCCCAACGCGCGCCGGGGCCCTCCCACTTGACCGGGGGCGAACGGCGACCATATTTGGACTAGACCAATCAGTTGTCAAGGTTCTTTACGGTTGACCGACCCGGGCGGGGAAACCCGCGTACCCGCCCCGCCGGGGCACGGGGCGGGACGGGTACGGCGCAAGGACGTGGTGCGGGCGGGTCAGCCGCCCTGCGCCGGGGTCTGCTTGATGCCGTCGACGACGGCCCGGCGCATGACGGCGCTGGTGAAGGTGACCGTGCCGGGCTTGATCAGGGGGTCCGCTCCGGCGGCCTTCCGCACCTGGACGGTGCGTTCGCCCAGGAAGACATGGGTCTTCTTGTCGAAGATCCATTCCTCGCGCCGGCCGCTGGTCTCGTCGAGCCGGGCGACCGCCACCCCGTGCCGGCCCACCGCGTCCACCGCGTCCTGCACCACGACGACGCCGGGGATCTTCGCGGCGGCCTTGAACAGTGCCGAGTACAGCTCCACGGGCGGGTAGCTCTGGCCGAGCAGGTCCCCGATGGTGGTGAACGCCTCCTGGTCGGGGGAGTTGCCCTTGCCCTCGGTCTCCTTGTAGATCTTGGCCAGCAGCGCGCCGGGGTCGGTGGTGAGCTTGGCCAGGTAGTCGTACGACGGGGCGTTCAGCGTCGCCTCCGGGGTGTTGCCCAGCTCGTCGGGGAGGCTCAGGGTCTCGCCCTCGGAACTGTCGTTGACCGCGGGGTCGATGAGCCAGCCCTTGGTGCCGTCCGGGGACTCCCACATCTGGCGGCGGTGCAGCTTGTGACTGGCCAGGGTGGCCTTGTCACCCACCACCTTCCGGTAGCTCTCGGCCGTCTGGGACTCGATGTAGATGTACTGGCCGGGTTCGACGGTGGGGTGGGAACCGTCGGCCGCCGCCAGGGAGATCCGGTCGAGCAGCTGGGGCACGCCCTTGGTGGTCGCGGCGCCGACCTCGGTGGTCAGGGCCGGGCCGTGGGGGGCGCCCCCCGCCGCCCCCCCCCCCCCCCCCGCCCAAACGGGCGGCGGCGCCCCCCCGCGCGCCCGCCCCCCCCCGCGCGGGCGCCCGCTCGCCCGGCGC
>NZ_JBHYKH010000041.1:0-7303 GCF_042741275.1 Streptomyces sp. NPDC058964 | reverse complement strand
GACCGCCGCCTGGGAGATCGGGTCGAGCTGGGGGGGCACGCCTTGGGGGGTCGGGGCGCCGACCTGGGTGGTCTGGGCGGGGCCGTGGGCGACGCCGCCGTCCTCGACGCCGCCACCGCCGGACATCTGGCTCGCGACGACCACCGTCGCCGCGGCCACCGCCATGGCGGGCAGCATGATCGCCGGGCGCGGCAGCCGGAACCGCCGTGCCTTCGCGGGGGCGGCCGCCGTGCGCTCCGCCTGCTGCATGTCGTGAATCCGGGCCATCAGACGCTCCCTGTGGAACTGGTGACGGCCCGTCGGCAGGTCGCGTGCCGTCCGGGAGATGAGCTGTGCGCTCTCATCCCACTCGGCCGGGTTCTGCCGGGACGTGTCCGCGTTCATCGGTTTCCTTCCTGCGCGGGCCGGATCGCGTTTGTGCGTTCGCCTCTTGTCTGTCGGCCGGGGCCCGCGCCTTCCCGATTTCCGCGAACTTTTCCGCGAGCCGCTCCCACTGCGGTGCGGGATGGCCCGGTTGCCGTGGGGACTGGTCCGGCGAAGGGGCGTGCCGATCCGGCCTCGGCCAGGGCGCGGAGCTTCTTGCGGGCCCTGGAGAGCCGGGAGGCGACGGTGCCCACCGGAATCCCGAGGGCTTCCGCCGCCGCCTCGTAGTCCAGGCCCTCCCCCAGGCAGAGCGCGATGACCTCGCGTTCGGGTCTGCGCAGTACGGCGAGCGCGGTGAGCGCGGCCGCGAGCCGCCGCCGGTCGTCGACCCGGTCGGCCACCTCGTCGGCATGGTCGGGCACCGACAGCTCGGCCGCCGCGGCCACGTTGGCCGCCGCCCGGTACCGGCGGTTGCTCCGGTAGTGGTTGCGTGCCGTGTTGGTGGCGATGCCCAGCAGCCAGGGGCGCAGGGAGCCGCCCTCGGGCTCGACCCTGTCGCGCAGCCGCCATGCCTCCATGAAGGTCGCGGCCATCACGTCCTCGGCCGTCGCCCAGTCGGCGGTGAGCCGGAAGGCGTGGTTGTAGACGGCGCGGGCGTAGCTGTCGAAGAGCTCGGCGAACGCGCTCGATTCCCCGGCCCGTACCCGGGTTCGCATATGAGTGCTCACATCAATGAGCTGTCCGGCACCCCGTACCGGCTTCCCGTGACCTGCGCCACATCACGGTCGCCGGCGCTTCGGGGGGCCGAACGGGGCGGCACCCGATGGAGAGCCGGCGGGCGGCGCCGCGGCCCGCTCATGGCCGCTCGCGGGTGTCCTTGCGGGCCGCGGCGAGATCCGCGTACAGCCCCGAGCGCGACATTCCGAGACGCTCGGCGACCCTCGGCACCGCGTTGCGCACCTTGAAGACCCCGCGCTCCTCGAGGGAACCGATCACGTCGAGCCGCTCGGTACGGGTGAGGGCCGAGAACGGTCTGCCCAGGGCGAGTTCCTGGCTGCGGACCACCGCGTCGACGACGTCGTCGAAGTCGTTGGTGAAGGTGGTGGCGGGCAGCTCCACCGGTCCGGCTCCGGCCAGCGCGGACAGGATGTCGCCGGCCTGGCGCAGCGCGGTCACGTCGAAGTTGACGCACACGGCCCCGAACAGCTCGCCACGGCCGTCGCGCAGCGGCATCGTCGACGACTTGATGACGCGGCCCTCCGGGGTGCGGGTGAGGTAGTTCAGGTCGTTGGCCGCCTCCGCTCCCCTGCGGAGCATGGACAGCCCGATCTCGCTCAGCGCCCCGCCGACCTGCCGCCCGGTCACCTGTCCGGCCACGGCGACGACCGACTGCTCGCCCTGCCGGTAGTCGTGCAGGACGACTTCGCAGGACGGGCCGAACGTCGCGGCCAGGCCGTCGATGACCGGGACCAGGGCCGCCAGGATCGCGTCCTGTGACGGGTCGTGCATCCGTGCCTCCGCGGCTTCCGCTGGAACGTGCGACGAACGTCAGCCTATGACCGATGTCCAGCGTCTGGAGCTTTCGTCCAGGCCCGTCCCGCCGAGACGTCGCCCTGGAACCCGCCCGCTCCGGCGAGCCCGCCCGGACGCGCCGTGTCGCGGGTCCGGGCACAGTCCGCACTTCGTGGACCACCGAATCGTCCGGGTCGGTTGCCCCGCAAATCCCATGGGGAACCGATCGGGAACCGGATCGGCGAAAGTGGGGCGACCGCAGACAGCGAGCCAGGGGGGCACCACATGGAAAAGCAGGCTGTTCAGACCACTCTCCCGGCGGCGGGCGCCGGGGGCCGCGGTTTCGTCGGATCCGACGCGGGGCCCAACTTCACGCAGGAGTAGGGCGATCGGCCGGGCGCGCCGGCCGGAGCCCTCAGTCGGGCCAGCGGCAGTCCTCCGGGACGCCGATGCCGTCGAACAGGTCCCGGGCCGCCTCGCGGGCCGCCGCCGCCGTCACCGTGTCGCCCACGGCGTCCGCCGCCGCCGCGACACCGGCCTGCGCGCGCGCCATCTCCACGCGTAGATCCATGGCGGCGGAACGCCGGTAGGCGCTGCGGTGCAGCCGCAGCGCGGCCGCGTGGTCATGACGGCGCCGGTAAATCCGGCCGAGCACGTTCTCGATCTCGGCCCGCCGGATGGCGCCGCTCACCTCGACCAGCTTCAGCACGCGGACGGTGCACGCGTCCGCCTCGGTGGTGCGGCCCAGCCGCTGATAGGCCTCGGCCCGGTAGGCGAGCATCAGACCGACCGTGCCGGGCTGCCGGAGGCCGTCCGACTCGCCGCCCAGGTCGGCCAGCCGGTCGACGGCCAGGTCCGGGCGGCCCATGCCGAGATGGGCCACCGCCAGCTCGGTCAGGGCGTAGATCTCGTGGTCCCGCTCGCCGAGCGACCGGTCGAGGCGGACGGCCCGCAGGGCGGCCTCGGCCGCCTCCGCGTGCCGGCCCAGGCAGTTCAGCGCCGAGGCGGCGTTGGCCAGGGTCTCGGCCTCCTCCCGCCGGCTGTCGAGCCGCCGGTTCAGGGAGAGGGCGCGGTCCAGCCGCTTCAGCGCCTCCTCGTACTGCCCCAGGCTGGAGTAGCACATGCCGATCCGGCCGAGGGCGGCGGCGACGCCGTGCGGTTCCCCCATCTGCTCGGCCAGCGCCAGCGCCTCGTCGAGCTGGGTGAGGCAGCCGCGCAGGTCCCCCAGTTTCCACAGCGCAAGGCCCAGGTTGGTCAGGCTGATCCGCAGCAGCAGCGGATCGTCCAGCCGGCGCGCGGCCCGCACCGCGAGCATCTCCACGTCCCGGAACTCCGTCCACCAGCCGCGCAGGTTGAGGTAGAAGGCCATGCCCCGGGGGAGATAGGCGGCGTGCAGGTCGAGGCCGACGTCGAAGGCGAGCTGGGCCGCGTCGCGCAGCGCCGGGTACTCGTCGTCGAGCCAGCGCAGGGCCTCCCGCTCCGAGTCGAGGTCGGGCAGCGACGCGCACTCCTCGGGCAGCTCGACGGGGTGCCGGGTGCGGCCGGGGAAGAGCAGGTCGCAGGCCCGTTCCAGGGTCAGCAGATAGTGGTCGAGGAGCCGCTGGACGCTGTCCTCCTCCCGGTCGGCCGAACCGTTTCCGCGAAGATCGCGCGCGAACCAGCGGACCAGGTCGTGCAGCGTGTAGCGGCCCAGCGTGTGCTGCTCGAGGAGATTGACGTCCAGCAGCTCCTCGAGCAGCGCCTCCGCCGCCTGGACGTCCGTCCCCAGCAGGGCGGCCGCGCTGTGGACGTCGAAGTCGGCTCCCGGGTGCCAGCCCAGCAGCCGGAAGGCCGCACGGTGGGTGTCGCTCATCGCCCGGTACGACAGCTGGAGGCTGGCCGCGACACTGCGCTCGCCCACCCGGAGCTCGGTCAGGGTGCGGGCCTCCGACCGCATCCGGTCCACGAGGTAACGGACGGTCCACTGAGGCCGGTTCCTGAGCCGCGCGGAGGCGATGCGCAGCGCGAGCGGAAGGCCGCCGCACATGCTGGCCAGCAGCGTCCGCGCCTCGACGTCGTCGTGGTCGTCGCCCAGCACCCGGCACAGCAGCTCCATGCTGTCCTCCATCGACAGACTGCCGACGGAGTACCACTCCGCGCCGTCGATCTCCACGAGTCTGGTCCGGCTCGTGATGATGGTGGCGGAGTCCTCCGTGCCGAGCAGGAGCGGCTGCACCTGGGCGGAGTCCCGGACGTTGTCGAGCACCACCAGAAGCCGCCGGTTCGCCGTGACCGAGCGCCACAGCGCCCGGCGTTCGGGCAGGCCCTCGGGTATCCGGTCGCTGGGGACGCCCAGGCTGCGCAGCAGATGGTCGAGCGCTTCCAGCGGATGCAGCGGCGCGTGCCCCGGAGTGAAGCCGAGGAGGTCCAGGAAGAGCTGTCCGTCGGGATAGCGCTCGGCGATCCGGCTGGCCACGTGCACCGCGAGCGCCGTCTTGCCGCTGCCGCCCATGCCGTCGATCGTGATGATCCTGCGGCCGTTGCCCAGTGCGGTGAGGATGCGCCGGACGGTGTCCTGACGGCCCGTGAAGTCGGGCAGGTCGTACGGGAGGGTGCAGCGGACGGGGTCGGGATCCGGTCCGGCGGGCGCGGCGGGTTCGAGCAGCGGGGCGGCGGGCGCCCCGGACAACTCGGGGCTCTGTCTGAGGATGGCCTCGTGCAGCCTGGCGAGCTGTGGGCTGGGGTCTGCGCCCAGTTCCTCGGCGAGCAGCTGGCGCACCAGGACGTACTCCTCCAGCGCGTCCGCGTGCCGGCCGGTACGGTACAGCGCCGTCATCAGGAGCTCGCGCAGCGATTCCCGCAAGGGGTGGGCGTCGACGTACTGCCGCAGGTAGGGAGCCAGGCCGTCGAGCTGGCCGATCTCCAGGCGCAGCCGGGCGTAGTGTTCGACGGCGGCCAGGCGCGTCTCCACCAGCACGTTCGCCGCGACGTCGATCACCTCCCCGTCGAGGCCGTCGAGCACCGGCCCGCGCCACAGGTCGAGGGCTGCGCGCAGCCAGGCGCCGGCGTCCTTCGGCCGGCCCGTCGCCTGGGCCTCGGAGGCCGCCCGCAGCAGTTCCTCGAACTCCCTGAGGTCGAGCCGGCCGGCGGACACCACCGCGCGGTACCCGGCCCCGTCGGTCCGCAGGAGCTCGGCGCCGCCCGGCAGCAGCCGTCGCAGGGTCGAGATGGTCTTGCGGATCTGGTGGGCCGCCGTGGACGGGGGCTCGGCGCCCCACACCGCCTCGACGAGCCGGGCGACCGGAACCGACCGGTTGTGCGACAGCAGCAGATATCCCAGAACGCGTTCCGCCTTGGCTCCCCCCAGGAGGATGCGCCGCTCGCCGGCCCAGCACTCCAGAGCCCCCAGCACATTGAGACGTACGGCCTGTCTTTCCTCGACGTACTCCATGGCTCCCCCCTCTTGTCCGACGTCGACGCAGGTCGGTCCATCGGCGGCATGGTCATTGCCCCCCATTGAGGAAGAGTAATTGACCGGTATCCAATCGGGACACGGTCAAGGCAGCCTTGAGGAGCGCGACGGGGAGGAAACGCATTCATGGCGAAGAACCGCCGTCAAAGCAGACAAACCCAAACGGATATTTTACCGACCAGGGGAGACGGGCGGTGATCCCGCGTGCTAGCGGGGCGCCGTCGGCTCGGAGAGGTATTTCTTTGACCATCGCCGATATATCCGTGGAGCGGACGCGTCGCCTGGGGGGCTTCGGGGCCGGTACGGCGGGCACTTCACCCACCGGCCGGGAACGGCAGGTCCTGGAACTGCTGGCCGCGGGGCATCTCGACGAGAGCATCGCGCGCCAGCTCAACATCTCGGTCCGTACCTGCCGGCGGATCATCGCCACGCTGATGGACCGGCTGGAGGCCCGGAGCCGTTTCCAGGCGGGCGTGATCGCCGCGGCGCGCGGCTGGATGGACACACCGGCCCCGGGCGCGCCGGCAAGGCGAATTTCAGCCGACAACCTGAGGAGAATCAACGCCCCTTGCTGACGTCGCTCTCCGGGGCCGGAATTGGTTTAATACTTGACCTCGGGCTCGACCGGTGCGGCCCCTGCCGCACTTCCATTGATAACCCTCGCACACACAGCAAATCCAGGAAATGACCGCACCCGGTGGCGGGATTCAGGAAATCACCGTTTCAAACGCGGCCGCGGCCGCGAGAAAAGCGTCGTTCTGGGCCGCGGAACCCACCGAGACACGGACCCCGTCACCCGCGAACGGACGCACCACCACCCCGGCCCGGCCGCAGTGTTCGCCGAAGGCGGCGGCCCGGTCGCCGAGCGGGAGCCAGAGGAAGTTGGCCTCGCTCGGCGGGACCGTCCAGCCCCGGCCGACGAGGGCGGCACGCACCCGCTCACGCTCCGCGACGGTGGTCTCCACCCGCTCCATCAGTTCGTCCGCGGAGCGCAGTGCGGCGGTCGCTGCGGCCTGCGCCACGGAGTTCACGCTGAAGGGCAGGAAGGCCTTGCGGACCGCCCCGGCCACGACCGGGTGGCCGACCATGAACCCGACCCGGAGCGCGGCGAGGCCGTACGCCTTGGAGAAGGTGCGCAGGACCACCACGTTGGGGCGCCCGGCGGCGAGTTCGAGGCCGTCGGGCGTCCTCGTGTCCCGGACGTACTCGCGGTAGGCCTCGTCGAGGACCACCAGGCAGTCGGCGGGCACCCGGTCGAGGAACGACCGCAGCGCGGCCTCGGCGACGACCGTTCCGGTGGGGTTGTTCGGATTGCAGACGAAGACCAGGCGCGTGCGGTCCGTGATCGCGTCGGCCATCGCGTCGAGGTCGTGCGTCCCGTCCCGCAGCGGCACCTCCACGGCGGCGGCCCCCGCGAGCCGGGTGAGGATCGGATAGGCCTCGAACGAGCGCCAGGCATAGAGGACTTCGGCCCCCGGCTCGGCGACGGCCGCCATGAGCATCTGGGCGACCCCGACCGACCCGCAGCCCACGGCGACGCCCTCCTCGGGGACGCCGAGGCTCGCGGCGATCGCGGCGATCAGCTCCGTACATCCGTTGTCCGGGTAGCGGTTGATCCGCAGCGCCTCCCGGCCGATCGCCTCCACGACCGCGGACGGCGGCCCGTACGGCGACTCGTTGGCCGCCAGCTGGTGGACCGGGCCGGCCGGCCCGGAGACGGCCTTGCTGGGCCGGTAGCTCACCATCCGGTCGAGGACCGAACGGAAGCGGGGCAGCGCTTCGGCCGCGGCAGGGGTGTCGTGGGACATGTGTGACTGCTTTCTGCGGGTCGGGCCAGAGAGGTGGGGCGGGGCGGGTGGGGGGGGGGGTTGTTGGCCGAGGGGCGCGGGGGGGCGGCGGCCGCGGTAGGGGCTCCGGGGCCCCCGTCCCGCGAGCTGCGCGGGGGGGGGGGGCGGCGGGGGGGGGGGGGGGGCCCGC
>NZ_JBHYKH010000040.1:6710-31134 GCF_042741275.1 Streptomyces sp. NPDC058964 | reverse complement strand
CGGCCGAGACCCGCCCGTGCGGTGGGCGGGCGGGGCGGCCCCCCCCCCCCCCCGTCTGTGCGGCGCCTGTTTTCCCTGTTCATCGACGCTTTCCGGGGCGCTCCGACGTGCCCGGAAAACCGCTGTGGAAACCGCTTCGAACCGGTCCTTGGACGCCTTGACAAGGGTTCAGGGCGGCCCGCAGACTGGCGTTGCGCTAATCGCAATCCGTTTCGCTATACGCACCGAGGTGTCATGATGATTCCCGCGTGCCGTCTCGCGGATCTGCCGCGAGGCGAGGCCCACCGGCTCGACATCGACCCGCCGGTCTCGGTGTTCCACACCGATGACGGCGAGCTTTTCGCCATCGACGACACCTGCACCCACCAGGACGCCTCGCTCGCCGACGGCTGGCTGGAGGGCTGCGAGGTGGAATGCCCGCTCCACGCCTCCAAGTTCGACCTGAGGACCGGTGCCGTGGACGCCCCGCCGGCCAAGCTCCCGGTCCGCACGCACGAGGTCGTCGTGGAGGGCGACATGGTCTACGTGCGGCTGTCCACGGAGGCGCCCAACCTGCCGCCCTGCATCGCCTCCCGCCTGGCCGGAGGCCCCGCGTGAGGACCGTGGCCGTGGTGGGCGCCTCGCTGGCCGGACTGTCGGCCGCACGCTCGCTGCGCAAACGGGGGTACGACGGTCGGCTGGTCGTCATCGGCGACGAGCCGCACCGCCCGTACGACAGGCCGCCGCTGTCCAAGGAGTTCCTGTCCGGTGCAGTCGGCGAAGCGGATCTGGCACTGGAGCGGGACGACGAGGACCTGGCGGCCGAGTGGGTGCTCGGCACCCGCGCCACCGGACTCGACCGCACCGAGAGGGCGATCCGCCTCTCCGACGGCCGGGAGATCCGCGCCGACGGCGTCGTCCTCGCGACGGGGGCCGCCGCGCGCACACTGCCCGGCACCGACGGCCTGGCCGGCGTGCACGTGCTGCGCACCCTGGACGACGCCCGCGCCCTGCGGGACGAACTGGCCCGGGGCGGACGGCTGGTGGTGATCGGTGGCGGGTTCATCGGCGCCGAGGTCGCCTCCACCGCTCACGCCCTCGGGCTCGACGTGACGGTGGTCGAGGCCGCGCCGACACCTCTGGCGGGACCGCTCGGCGAGACCATGGGCGGCATCGTCTCCGCCCTCCACACCGACCACGGCGTACGGCTGCTGTGCGGTGTCGGGGTCAAGGGCCTGAGCGGGGACGAGCGAGGCGAGATGGGGGTCCCCCCGGCCGGAGGCCGGGGGCGGGCCTGCGGGATCGAGGCGTTGCCCGGCACGGCCTCCTGGTCGATGGCGGGGGTGTTGTGGGACACCAGCGGTTTCTCCTTGAGGAAGAAGGCGATGAGCAGGCCGAGGGCGAGCACCGGGACGAGGTAGAGGAAGATCCTGGGCATCGCGTCGGCGTAGGCGCGGACGTAGGCGTCGCGCAGCTCCGGGGGCAGCGCGCGGACGAGCTGCGGGGTGAGGGACTCGGGGTCGGGGAGCCGGGCGCCCGTGTGCGCGGGGAGCCGTTCGTGCAGGGCGTCGGCGAGCCGGCCGGCGAAGAGGGTGCCGAAGACCGCGGCGCCGACGCTGCCGCCGATCTGCCGGAAGTAGTTGTTGGCGCTGGTGGCGGTGCCGAGGTCGGCGGGGCGTACGGAGTTCTGGACGGCGAGGATCAGGACGGGCATCACCATGCCGATGCCGGCGCCGAGGACGGCCATCCAGAGGCTGTAGTGCAGCCGGGGCGTGTCGATGCCGAGCCGGGACAGGAGCCACATGCCGGCCACGGAGAGCGCTCCGCCGGCGATCGGGAAGACCTTGTAGCGGCCGGTGTGGCTGATGAGCTGTCCGGCGACGACGGAGGCGCCGACGATCCCGGCCATCATGGGCAGCATCAGCAGGCCCGACTCGGTGGCCGAGGCGCCGTCGACCATCTGCAGGAAGGTGGGCAGATAGCTGGCGGCGCCGAACAGGGCGACGCCGACGACGACGCCGACCAGGCCGGTGACGGTGAAGACGGAGTCCTTGAACAGCCTGAGCGGGATGAGGGGTTCGGCCGCGCGGTGTTCGGCGACGAGGAAGAGGACGGTGGCCGCCGCCGCGCCCGCGCCGAGGCCGAGGATCTGGCGCGAGTCCCAGGCGTACTCGGTGCCGCCCCAGCTGGTCAGCAGGACCAGGCAGGTGGAGACGGCCGCGAGCAGCAGCGCGCCGGGCAGGTCGAGGCGGGCCCGGACCCGCGGCCTGGGGAGCTTGAGCACGGCGCTGACGACGGCCAGGGTGACCAGGCCGAAGGGCACGTTGACGTAGAAGCACCACCGCCACGAGAGGTGGTCGGTGAAGTAGCCGCCGAGCAGTGGTCCGGCGACGGAGGCGAGTCCGAAGGCCGCGCCGATGAGGCCCATGTAGCGGCCGCGCTGCCGCGGCGGCACGATGTCCGCGATGATCGCCTGCACGCCGATCAGCAGGCCGCCCGCGCCGATGCCCTGGACCGCGCGGAAGGCGATCAGCTGGTCCATGGTCCGCGCCCGGCCGGCCAGCGCGGAGCCGATGACGAAGACGACGATCGCGAACTGGAAGACGCCCTTGCGGCCGAGGAGGTCGCCGAGCTTGCCGTAGACGGGCAGGCCCACGGTGGCCGTCAGCAGATACGCGGTGATGGCCCAGGACATCCGGTCCAGGCCGTGCAGTTCGCCGACGATCCGGGGCAGCGCGGTGGCGATGATCATCTGCTCCAGGGCGGCCAGGAGCAGGGCGAGCATCAGCCCGGTGAAGACCAGCCGGACCCGGCGCGGGCCGAGTCCGGCGGCCGGTCCGGGGGGCGGGACGGGGGCCTTTGGAGGTGTCACGGCCGGCTCGTCCTGCACCAGGGTCGTCCCGCCCACGTACCGCTCCCCTCGTCGCGCTGCCGCACGATTTCCGCGTAAATCCCGCGTAAATCGACAACTACGAGCAAGCGCGACGAGTTACGGCAGTGCGTACGGCCGCCCGGAGATCCACTCGAACCGGTGAGGGCATCAACACACCTCGGCGGCCCGCGATTTGGGCCGGGGACCGGCCCGGCTGCCGCCGGTCAGGGTCTACTTCTCGACCTCGGCGGCGAGCCTGGCGAGCACCGCGTCGTAGATCCGGCCGAGCCCCTTGGGGGCGAACGTCTTCTCGAAGAAGCCGCCGATGCCGCCGGCGCCCTTCCAGGTGGTGGTGACGACCACCCGGGACCTGCCCTCCCCGGCGGGGGTGACGCGCCAGGTGGTGACCATGGAGGAGTTGCGGTCCTTCTCGACCAGCTCGCCGTCGGTCGGCTCGGTGACCTCCAGGAGGCAGTCACGGACCCGCTTGCTGGTGGCCTGGAGCTTCCAGTGGACGAGGGTGCCCTCGCCGTCGCCGCCCTCGCGCACCTCGTATTCGCTGAAGTGCTCGGGCAGCAGCTTCTCGCGCGTGCCGCTGTAGTCGGCGAGGGCGTCGAACACCTTCTCCGCGTCCGCGGCGACGATCCGCTCCGTAGTGGCCTCGACCTGCGCCATCGACTTCCTCCAGGACCTGGGTTCTCGGGGTCTGGGCAAGCCAACCACCCCGGCCCCCGGCCGCCCAAATCGGGGTCCCCCGACCTGTCCGATGCGATCGGAAAAGACTCTTGCACGATCATGCGAACAGGTGTTCTATTCTGTGCCCAGTGCTACCGAGGAGGCGTCATGCGCTGGGAGAACCTCACAGTGGAGTCCGAACACGGCCGGGCCGCCGACCCCGCCCTGTTCGGCGCGGACGCGGTTGTCAGCCGTACCTTCGACACGCCCGAGTTCCGGGGGATCACCTTCCACGAGATCCGGGCCCGCTCGATCCTGAACCGGGTGCCGGGCGCCTCGCGCATGCCGTTCGAATGGACGGTGAACCCGTACCGGGGCTGCACGCACGCGTGCGTGTACTGCTTCGCGCGCAAGACGCACAGCTATCTCGACCTCGACACGGGGATCGGCTTCGACACCCAGATCGTGGTCAAGGTGAACGCGCCGGAGCTGCTGCGCCGCCAGCTCGGCTCCCGGCGCTGGCAGGGCGAGCACGTCGCGATGGGCACCAACGTCGACTGCTATCAGCGTGCGGAGGGCCGCTACCGCCTGATGCCGGGCATCATCTCGGCGCTGCGCGACCACGCGAACCCGTTCTCCATCCTCACCAAGGGCACCCTGATCCTGCGCGACCTCGATCTGCTGAGGCAGGCGGCGCAGGTCACGGACGTCGGCATCTCGGTCTCGGTCGGCTTCACCGACCCGGCCCTGTGGCGCACGGTCGAGCCGGGCACGCCCGCGCCCGAACGACGGCTGGAGGTCGTACGGACGCTCGGCGAGCACGGCATCGGCTGCGGCGTGCTGATGGCGCCGGTGGTGCCCTTCCTGAGTGACGACCCCGCCCAACTGCGGGCCACCGTGCGGGCGATCGCGGCCGCCGGGGCCACCTCGGTCACCCCGCTGGTGCTGCATCTGCGGCCGGGGGCCCGGGAGTGGTTCATGTCCTGGCTCGCGGCGCACCATCCGCATCTGGTGCGACGCTACGAGCGGCTGTACGCGGAGGGCGCCTACGCGCCGAAGTGGTACCAGCGCCGGATCACCCGTCAGGTCCACGACCTGGCAGGGGAGTACGGCATCGGGCCCACGCGCGCGGGGATGCCGCGCAGGATCACGCCGCCGGAGCCGTCCGGGCACCGGTCCCCCGACGCCGGGGTGCCCGAAGCGACCCAACTCACGCTGATCTGAGATCGTTCGAGCGCAACTTCCAGACCAATTGGGTCAATTATTTACATAACATGTTCTTTCGGGCATGCATTCCGGGACGATGCGGCGAGGGCCGTGAACTTCGCGGTCCGGAAACCCTCCGTCCTGGGAGGACCCATTGAGAACACGCGCTGCCGTGCTGTGCGGCGCCGCCCTCGTGGTGGCCGGCACGCTCACGGCCGCCCCCGCGCAGGCGGCCCCGGCCACGAAGCCCACCTGGAAGAAATGCGGCACCACCGGCTCCCCGACGCTCCAGTGCGCGTCCGTCGAGGTGCCGCTCGACCACGCGAACCCGGCCGGACGGAAGATCACGCTCGCCCTGTCCCGTGTCCCGCACACCGCCAAGACCTACCAGGGCCCGCTGCTGGTCAACCCCGGCGGTCCGGGCGGCAGCGGTCTGACGCTCGCCGGGTTCGTCGCGTCGGCGCTGCCCAAGGCGGTGGCCGCCCAGTACGACGTCATCGGCTTCGACCCACGCGGCGTGGGCAGGAGCACTCCCGCCCTGAACTGCGTGCCCGGGTACTTCAAGCCGGTGCGCCCGGACTCGTCGCCGGGCACGGCCGCCCGTGAACAGGCGGGCCTCGCACGCGTGAAGGCGTTCGCCGCCGCCTGCGGGAAGAAGTACGCGGGCATCCTGCCGTACATGGACACCGTCAGCAACGCGCGGGACCTGGAGTCGATCCGGCAGGCCCTCGGCGCGCGGCGGATCAACTACCTGGGTTATTCGTACGGCACCTACCTCGGCGCCGTCTACGCCAAGCTCTTCCCGGAGCGGGTGCGCCGGCTGGTCCTGGACTCGATCGTGAACCCCACCGGGGTCTGGTACGACGACAACCTCGGCCAGGACTACGCCTTCGACGACCGCCACCGCGCACTCATGGCCTGGATCGCCAAGTACGACTCCACGTACGGACTGGGCACCGACCCGGAGAAGGTCACGGCCAAGTGGTACGCGATGCGGGCGGCGCTCGCCAAGAAGCCGGCGGGCGGCAGGGTCGGGGCCTCCGAACTGGAGGACACCTTCATGCCCGGGGGCTACTTCGACGGCTACTGGCCCCACCTCGCCGAGGCGTTCGCGGCCTACGTGAACCACAAGAACGCGAAGCCGCTGGTCAAGGCGTACGACACATTCGCCGCCGTCGGCACCTCCGGTGAGAACAACTACAGCGTCTACGCCGCGGTGCAGTGCAGGGACGCCCCGTGGCCGCGGGACTGGGACCGGTGGCGCAGGGACAACTGGGCGGTCCACACGAAGGCGCCCTTCATGGTCTGGAACAACGCCTGGTACAACGCGCCGTGCGCGTTCTGGCCGACGGCCCCGCTGAAGCCGCTGAACATCGCCAACGGCAAACTGCCGCCCGCCCTGCTCTTCCAGGCGACGAACGACGCGGCCACCCCGTACGAGGGCGGTGTCATGACCCACCGGCTCCTGGCCGGCTCCAGCCTGGTGGTCGAGGAGGGCGGCGGGAACCACGGCGTCACCCTGAGCGGCAACGCCTGCCTGGACAAGCACCTGTCCGCCTATCTGAGCGACGGCAAGGTCCCGCGCGGTGTCCGCGGGGTCGACGCGGTGTGCCCGAAGACGCCGGACCCGAAGCCGCAGGCCGCGAAGAAGGCGGCCAGGTCGTCGCGGGGCTCGGCACTGCACGGTCTGCTCGGCTTCCACGGCTGAGCGGGGCACGGGCCCGGGGCCGTCCGCTCCGGGCCCGTCGGATCGGGAGCGTCCCGCGCCGGCCGCTCCCTAGAGTTCCGTCATGACCGACGCACCTGTGCACATCCGCCCGATGACCCTCGCCGACTGCGACCGGGTCTCCGAGATCCGCGTCCGGGGCTGGCAGAGCGCCTACGAGGGGATGATGCCGCAGTCGTACCTCGACGGGCTCAGCGTGGCGCGGGACGCCGAGCGGCGGCGCGCCGGGTTCTCCCCGTCCGCCCTGGACGGCGTGGTGAACCTGGTCGCCGACCGGGCCGGCGAGATCGTCGGCTGGGCGGCGCACGGCCCGTACCGCGACGGCGAAGTGCGCACCTCCGACGCCGAGTTGTACGCGATCTACGTCGACCCCGCCCATCTGGGCGGCGGGATCGGGCGGGCGCTGCTGGAGGAGTCGGTGCGGCAGTGCGTCCCGCACCCGCGCATGTTCCTGTGGGTCCTGAAGGAGAACACACCCGCCCGGCGCTTCTACGAACGGGCGGGTTTCCGCCCGGACGGCGCCGAGGAGCCCTTCGAGGTGGACGGCGCGGCCGTGCCCGAGGTGCGGTACGTGAAGGAACCGGTCCGCTGACGGGTCATCTCGGCCTGGGGATCCGCGCCAGCGCGTGCACCGCCGCCTCCGCGAGCGGAGGGTGGGCCAGGGCCTCGTTCAGGACACGCCGGGCCCGGACGTCGCCGAGCGTGCCGAGGCCCTCCACGCAGGCGAGGGCGACCCGGCGGTAGGGGTCGTGCGGGCGCAGCCTCCGCTCCAGGGTGGTGATCAGTGCGGGCACGGACTCGGGGGCGCGCAGTTCGACCAGGAGCCGTACGGGGTGCAGGGCGTAGGCGACGCGCAGTTCGTTGGTGGCGAGCGCGGCGGCCGCGCGGGCCGTGCGCGGGTCGCCCAGCCGGGCGAGGGCGTAGGCGGCGGAGGCGCAGCGCGGCGGATCGCGGTGGTTGAGCAGCAGGACGAGGGACTCGAAGGCCCGCCGGTCGCCCGACAGCCCCAGCCGGAAGGCGGCCAGTTCCCGGGCCCACAGCGGCTGCCCGGCCGCGGTGAGCACCTCCGCCAGTTCGTCGTGGTCCACGGTCGCCACGAGCTGCTCGTACGCCGCCGTGCCGCGGGACTCCTGCCGTAGACGCTCCGTGAGCGATCGCAACTCTTCGTCCACGAAGCCCAGATTAGGGGTGTCGTGCGGCGACCGGGACCTACATCACAAACTCCGGGGCTGGCGCGCTCGTTACCCACCGGTTAAGCTCATACGAGCGAGTCACCCACTCGCACTAACGCTCACGACGGTTTGGTGACGCAGCCGCCGTGAGCGCAGGTCGGTTCGGTACCTCACGTACCACCAGTTCGACCCGGCTTCGGGACAGAGCCGGTCGGTCTCAGCCGCTCCGCGGGCGTGTGCACGCCCTCGACGGACGGCACCGGGCGTGTGCGCTCGCAGCCCGGCAACACCCGCATTCCTTTCCGCACCCGGTGCGCCCCCTCGGCGCACCTGGGCGCGTTTCCAGTCGTCACCCTCATTCCAGGAGTCCCGCGATGGCCACTCCCCTGTCCGACACCCCTCTGTCCCCGCTCAAGACCATTGCCGTCGTCGGCCTCGGCACGATGGGCACCGGCATCACCGAGGTTCTCGCGAAGGCCGGCCGCGAGGTCGTCGGCATCGACGTCAGCGAGGCCGCCACCGCCCAGTCGATCGCCGCCCTGGAGTCCTCCACCGCCCGCGCCGTGGAGCGCGAGCGGCTCACCGAGCAGGAGCGCGCGGACCTGCTCGCCCGGGTCCGTACCTCCACCGACCTGCGCGCCGCGGCCGAGGCCGACCTCGTCATCGAGGTGGCCCCGGAGTCGTACGAGATCAAGCAGCAGATCTTCCGCGAACTGGACTCCATCGTGCGGCCGGAGACGATTCTGGCGACCGGCACCAACGCCCTGTCGGTGACCCGGCTGGCCGCCGACTCGGCCCGCCCCGAGCGCGTGCTCGGCCTGCACTTCTTCAACCCGGCGCCCGCCATGAAACTGGTCGAGGTCGTCTCCTCCGTGCTGACCGCGCCCCAGGCCGTCGCCACCGTCACGGACCTCGCCGTCGAGCTCGGCAAGGAGCCGGTCGCCGTCGGCGACCGCCCCGGATTCGTCGCGGACGGCCTGCTGTTCGGCTACCTCAACCAGGCCGCCTCGATGTACGAGGCCAAGTACGCCTCCCGCGAGGACATCGACGCGGCGATGCGCCTCGGCTGCGGTCTGCCGATGGGCCCGCTGGCCCTGCTCGACCTGATCGGCATCGACACCGCCCGTACCGTCCTGGAGGCCATGTACGCCGAGTCCCGCGACCGGCTGCACGCCCCCGCGCCGATCCTGAAGCAGCTCGCCGAGGCGGGCCTGACCGGGCGCAAGTCCGGCCGGGGCTTCTACACGTACGAGGCGCCGGGCAGTGCCACGGTCGTGCGGGACGCGCTGACCCCGCTGCAGGGCGGTGCCCTCACGCCGGGCCGTACCGTCCGCTCCGTCGGTGTCGCCGGTTCCGGCACCATGGCCTCCGGCATCGCCGAGGTCTTCGCCAAGGCCGGGTACGAGGTGGTCCTCGCCGCCCGCAGCGAGGAGAAGGCGCAGGCCGCCAAGGCCCGGATCGGCAAGTCCCTGAACCGCTCCGTGGACAAGGGGCGGATGACCGCCGAGGCCGCCGCGCAGACCCTGGGCCTGATCACGCCGGCGGGTTCCTACGACGCCTTCGCCGACGTCGACCTGGCCGTCGAGGCCGTCGCCGAGGACCTGGAGATCAAGCAGCAGCTGTTCGCGACGCTGGACAAGGTCTGCAAGCCGGGCGCCGTCCTGGCCACCACCACGTCCTCGCTGCCCGTCGTCGCCTGCGCCCGCGCCACCTCGCGCCCGCAGGACGTGATCGGCATGCACTTCTTCAACCCGGCGCCCGCCATGAAGCTGGTCGAGGTGGTCCGTACGGTGCTGACCGCCGACGACGTCCACTCGACGGTCCGCGAGGTCTGCGCCAACATCAAGAAGCACGCCGTGGACTGCGGTGACCGGGCCGGATTCATCGTCAACGCACTGCTGTTCCCGTACCTCAACAACGCGATCAAGATGGTGCAGGAGCACTACGCGTCCCTGGACGACATCGACGCGGCGATGAAGCTGGGCGGCGGCTACCCGATGGGGCCCTTCGAGCTGCTGGACGTGGTCGGGCTGGACGTCTCCCTGGCGATCGAGAAGGTCCTGCACCGCGAGTTCCGCGACCCGGGCCTGGCCCCGGCGCCGCTTCTGGAGCACCTGGTGGCCGCGGGCTGCCTCGGCCGCAAGACCGGCCGTGGCTTCCGCGAATATGCCCGCCGCTGAGCGCGCCGGCGACTGGTCCAGCGACGACAGGGAGTGGGGCGGACTGCTCGGCCCCACGGGAGCGCCCCCGCCCCTCACGGGCGGGGGAAACCCCGGACATGCGCACCGAGCTGCGCACATGCAGTACGTTCGGGTCATGCCCCAGCCCGCCAAGTCCTCACGTACACCAGCCACGCCCGACGCGCCGGAAAGTGCCGCAGGCAGTCGCGCGGCGGCCCAGCGGCTCAAGATGCGCCGAGAACTGGCGGCCGCGGCGATGGAGCTGTTCGCGACCAAGGGGTACGAGGCGACCACCGTCGACGAGATCGCGGCCGCGGCCGGGGTCGCGCGCCGCACGTTCTTCCGCCACTTCCGCTCCAAGGAAGAGGCGATCTTCCCGGACCACGACGACACGCTGATCCGTGCCGAGGCGGTGCTGAACGCCGCCCCCGCGCACGAGCACCCGCTCGACACGGTGTGCCGCGGCATCAAGGAAGTCATGAAGATGTACGCGGCCCGGCCGGAGATCTCGGTCGCCCGCTACAAGCTCACGCGCGAGGTGCCCACCCTGCGCGAGGCCGAGATCGCGTCGGTGGCCCGCTACGAACGCCTCTTCACCCGCTACCTCCTCGGCCACTTCGACGAGCACGCGCACGACGACGACGCCAACGACGACCCGCTGCTCGCCGAGGTCGCCGCCTCCGCCGTCGTCACGGCCCACAACCACGTACTGCGGCGCTGGCTGCGGGCGGGCGGCCAGGGGGACGTGGAGGCCCAGCTCGACCACGCCTTCGCGATCGTGCGCAAGACGTTCGGCACCGGCATCGGCGCCGGACGGACCTCGGCCCCCAGGCCGGCGGCCGCCCCGGCGGCGGTCTCCGCCCAGGGCGAGGTACTGGTGACCGTCGCCCGCACCGACGCTCCGCTCAACGAGGTCATGCGGACCATCGAGGAGGCCCTCCGGGGCCGCTGAGACCTCCTCGCCACTGTGATGACGGCCACCCCCGGGGGTGGCCGTTTTGGCATGTCAGAGCCCCTTTTCGAGCGGATTTCAAGTGGCGTTCGATCGATCATCGCTCATCTGTAGCGTAAAGATTTCATCTGAGTGGAACTTCTGGCACTCAGTGCCTTGCCAGGTGACACGCGGTGTCATACGTTGATGTTGTCCGGGCGGCCGGCGCGCAGAGACCTATCGCGCGTCGGCTGTCCCAGCAAGCCAATGGCCTGCGCGCCCGGACGCCTGCGTCACAGGCAACCTCCCGCGCCACAAAGCGCTGCCGAAGCACCACCCAGCCGAACCGACGGCATCTTCCCGACCCAACCCTCAGCAGCACCGACGCAACCCTCAGCGCCCCTCCCTCGGGGCGCTCACCGCCGGAGGCAACACCGTGACCGTGAAGGACATCCTCGCCGCGATCCAGGCGCCGGACTCGACGCCGGCCGACATCGCCGCCCTGCCGCTTCCCGAGTCCTACCGCGCGATCACCGTGCACAAGGACGAGACGGAGATGTTCGCGGGCCTGGAGACCCGCGACAAGGACCCGCGCAAGTCGATCCACCTCGACGAGGTCCCCGTGCCCGAGCTCGGCCCGGGCGAGGCCCTGGTGGCCGTCATGGCCTCCTCGGTCAACTACAACTCGGTGTGGACCTCGATCTTCGAGCCGCTGTCCACCTTCGGGTTCCTGGAGCGCTACGGCCGCACCAACGACCTCGCCAAGCGCCACGACCTGCCGTACCACATCATCGGCTCCGACCTCGCGGGCGTCGTCCTGCGCACCGGCCCCGGCGTCAACGCCTGGAAGCCGGGCGACGAGGTCGTCGCGCACTGTCTGTCGGTCGAGCTGGAGTCCAGCGACGGCCACAACGACACGATGCTCGACCCCGAGCAGCGCATCTGGGGCTTCGAGACCAACTTCGGCGGCCTCGCCGAGATCGCGCTGGTCAAGTCCAACCAGCTGATGCCCAAGCCCGGCCACCTGAGCTGGGAGGAGGCCGCCGCCCCGGGCCTGGTCAACTCGACCGCGTACCGCCAGCTGGTCTCCCGCAACGGCGCCGGCATGAAGCAGGGCGACAACGTGCTGATCTGGGGCGCCAGCGGCGGCCTCGGCTCGTACGCCACCCAGTTCGCGCTGGCGGGCGGCGCCAACCCGATCTGTGTCGTCTCCAGCGACCAGAAGGCCGACATCTGCCGCTCGATGGGCGCCGAGGCGATCATCGACCGCAACGCCGAGGGCTACAGGTTCTGGAAGGACGAGAACACCCAGGACCCGAAGGAGTGGAAGCGCTTCGGCAAGCGCATCCGCGAGCTGACCGGCGGCGAGGACATCGACATCGTCTTCGAGCACCCCGGCCGCGAGACCTTCGGCGCCTCGGTCTTCGTCACCCGAAAGGGCGGCACCATCACCACCTGCGCCTCGACCTCGGGCTACATGCACGAGTACGACAACCGCTACCTGTGGATGTCCCTGAAGCGGATCATCGGCTCGCACTTCGCCAACTACCGCGAGGCCTGGGAGGCCAACCGGCTCATCGCGAAGGGCAAGATCCACCCGACGCTGTCGAAGGTCTACTCCCTGGAGGACACCGGCCAGGCCGCGTACGACGTGCACCGCAACCTCCACCAGGGCAAGGTCGGCGTGCTGTGCCTGGCCCCCGAGGAGGGCCTGGGCGTGCGCGACGAGGAGATGCGCGCCAAGCACATCGACGCCATCAACCGCTTCCGCAACATCTGAGCACACCCGAGGTCACAGATGACTGAGCGTCAGCCCGCCCAGGCGAAGCGGGAGAAGGACCGGCCGTGGCTCATGCGCACGTACGCCGGCCACTCCACGGCCGAGGCGTCCAACGAGCTGTACCGGCGCAACCTCGCCAAGGGCCAGACCGGCCTGTCGGTGGCGTTCGACCTGCCGACGCAGACCGGCTACGACCCCGACCACATCCTCGCCCGCGGCGAGGTCGGCCGGGTCGGGGTCCCGGTCTCGCACCTCGGTGACATGCGCCGGCTGTTCCAGGACATCCCCCTGGAGCAGATGAACACCTCGATGACCATCAACGCCACCGCCATGTGGCTGCTGGCGCTCTACCAGGTCGTCGCGGAGGAGCAGGGCGCGGACATCACCAAGCTCCAGGGGACGACCCAGAACGACATCGTCAAGGAGTACCTGTCCCGGGGCACCCACGTGTTCCCGCCGGGGCCGTCGCTCCGTCTGACGACGGACATGATCGCGTACACGGTCTCCCACATCCCGAAGTGGAACCCGATCAACATCTGCAGCTACCACCTGCAGGAGGCCGGGGCCACGCCGGTGCAGGAGATCGCGTACGCGATGTCCACCGCGATCGCCGTCCTCGACGCCGTGCGCGACTCCGGCCAGGTGCCGCAGGAGCGCATGGGCGACGTGGTCGCGCGCATCTCCTTCTTCGTGAACGCGGGCGTCCGCTTCGTCGAGGAGATGTGCAAGATGCGGGCCTTCGGCCGCATCTGGGACAAGGTCACCCGCGAGCGGTACGGCATCGAGGACCCCAAGCAGCGCCGGTTCCGCTACGGCGTCCAGGTCAACTCCCTCGGCCTGACCGAGGCACAGCCGGAGAACAACGTCCAGCGGATCGTGCTCGAGATGCTGGCCGTGACCCTCTCCAAGGACGCACGCGCGCGTGCCGTCCAGCTGCCGGCCTGGAACGAGGCCCTCGGCCTGCCCCGCCCCTGGGACCAGCAGTGGTCCCTGCGCATCCAGCAGGTACTGGCGCACGAGAGCGACCTGCTGGAGTACGACGACATCTTCGAGGGCTCCCACGTCATCGAGGCGAAGGTGGCCCAGCTGGTCGAGGACTCCCTCGCGGAGATCGACCGGATCCAGGAGATGGGCGGCGCGATGGCCGCCGTCGAGTCCGGCTACCTCAAGTCGCAGCTGGTCTCCTCGCACGCCGAGCGCCGGGCCCGGATCGAGTCCGGCCAGGAGAAGATCGTCGGCGTCAACATCTTCGAGACGACCGAGCCCAACCCGCTCACCGCCGACCTGGACACCGCGATCCAGACGGTCGACCCGGCGGTCGAGGCCCGCGTCGTCGAGGCGATCGGGCGCTGGCGCGACACGCGCTACCAGCCGCCCTTCAACCACCCGCGCCCGTGCAAGGCGCTGGACCGGCTGAAGGAGGTCGCCAAGGGCACCGGCAACCTCATGGAGGCCACCCTGGAGTGCGCCCGCGCCGGAGTCACGACCGGCGAGTGGGCAGGCGCGCTCCGGGAGGTCTTCGGGGAGTTCCGGGCGCCGACGGGCGTCTCGTCCGCGCCGGTGACCGTCCCCGTCGAGGCGGGCTCCGCCCTGGCCGAGGTCCGCGCGAAGGTGGACGTCACCGCCCGCGAGCTGGGCTCCGGCAAGCTGCGCTTCCTGGTCGGCAAGCCCGGCCTGGACGGTCACTCCAACGGCGCAGAGCAGATCGCCGTGCGGGCCCGCGACGCCGGCTTCGAGGTGGTCTACCAGGGCATCCGGCTGACGCCCGAACAGATCGTGGACGCGGCCCTGGCCGAGGACGTGCACGCCGTCGGCCTGTCCATCCTCTCCGGCTCGCACGCCCAGCTGGTTCCGGACGTGCTGGAGCGGCTCCGTGTGGCCGGTGCCACAGATATCCCGGTGATCGCCGGTGGCATCATCCCGAACGGTGACGCCGAACAGCTCCGGGCCGCCGGAGTGGCCGCGGTCTTCACCCCGAAGGACTTCGACATCACCGGAATCATCGGCCGCATCGTCGACGAGATCCGGAAAGCGAACAAGCTCGACCCCCTGGAGGTCCCCGCATGACCGTCAACCGTCTCCGCCCGCGGCGCTCCTGCCTGGCCGTGCCGGGCTCGAACCCCCGCTTCCTGGAGAAGGCACAGGGGCTCCCCGCCGACCAGGTCTTCCTGGACCTGGAGGACGCGTGCGCGCCGCTCGCCAAGCCCGAGGCGCGGCACACCATCGTCAAGTTCCTCAACGAGGGCGACTGGACGGGCAAGACGCGGGTCGTGCGCGTCAACGACTGGACGACCGAGTGGACGTACCGTGACGTCGTCACCGTCGTCGAGGGGGCCGGTCAGAACCTCGACTGCATCATGCTGCCGAAGGTCCAGAACGCCGAGCAGGTCGTCGCCCTGGACCTGCTGCTGACGCAGATCGAGAAGACCATGGGCTTCGAGGTCGGCAAGATCGGCATCGAGGCGCAGATCGAGAACGCGCAGGGCCTCAACAACGTCAACGCGATCGCGCAGGCCTCGCCGCGCGTCGAGACGATCATCTTCGGCCCGGCCGACTTCATGGCGTCCATCAACATGAAGTCACTGGTCGTGGGCGAGCAGCCGCCCGGCTACCCGGCGGACGCCTACCACTACATCCTGATGAAGATCCTGATGGCCGCCCGCGCCAACAACCTGCAGGCGATCGACGGCCCCTACCTGCAGATCCGCAACATCGACGGCTACCGCGAGGTCGCCCAGCGCGCCGCAGCCCTCGGCTTCGACGGCAAGTGGGTGCTGCACCCGGGCCAGGTCGAGGCGTCCAACGAGATCTTCTCGCCCTCCCAGGAGGACTACGACCACGCCGAGCTGATCCTGGACGCGTACGACTACTACACGTCCGAGGCGGGCGGCAAGAAGGGCTCCGCGATGCTCGGCGACGAGATGATCGACGAGGCCAGCCGCAAGATGGCCCTGGTCATCTCGGGCAAGGGCCGGGCCGCCGGCATGCAGCGCACGTCGAAGTTCGAGATCCCGGAGGCCTGAGCGCGATGCAGTTCGGACGCACCTACGAGGAGTTCGAGGTCGGGGCGACGTACAAGCACTGGCCGGGCAAGACGGTCACGGAGTACGACGACCACCTGTTCTGTCTCCTCACGATGAACCACCACCCGCTCCACATGGACACCAACTATGCGGAGAAGACGACGGACTTCGGCAAGAACGTCGTCGTGGGCAACTACATCTACTCCCTGCTGCTCGGCATGTCCGTCCCGGACATCTCCGGCAAGGCGATCGCCAACCTGGAGATCGAGTCGCTCAAGCACGTGGCGCCGACCTTCCACGGCGACACGATCTACGGTGAGACGACCGTGCTCGACAAGTGGCCGTCCAAGTCGAAGAACGACCGCGGCATCGTCTATGTCGAGACCAAGGGCTACAAGCAGGACGGCACCCTGGTGTGCGTCTTCCGCCGCAAGGTGATGGTGCCCACCGAGACGTACATCAAGGAACGCGGCGGCGAGCAGCCGGGCCGCCCGGAGCTCGAGCAGCAGGAGAAGTAGGCCATGGCCCGTCTCGCCCAGACCGCCGGTCTGACCGACGTCCAGCAGGAGATCGTCTCCACCGTCCGCGGCTTCGTGGACAAGGAGATCATCCCGGTCGCCACCGAGCTGGAGCACCGCGACGAGTACCCGCAGCAGATCGTCGACGGCCTGAAGGAACTCGGCCTCTTCGGCCTGATGATCCCCGAGGAGTACGGGGGCCTGGGCGAGTCCCTCCTCACCTACGCCCTGTGCGTGGAGGAGATCGCCCGCGGCTGGATGTCGGTGTCCGGCATCATCAACACGCACTTCATCGTGGCGTACATGCTCAAGCAGCACGGCACGCGGGAGCAGAAGGACCACTTCCTGCCGCGGATGGCGGCCGGCGACATCCGGGGCGCGTTCTCGATGTCGGAGCCGGGCCTCGGCTCGGATGTGTCGGCGATCACCTCGAAGGCGGTCAAGGACGGCGACGAGTACGTCCTGAACGGCCAGAAGATGTGGCTGACGAACGGCGGCACGTCGTCCCTGGTGGCCGTCCTGGTCCGAAGTGACGAAGGACACCCCGAGGGCACGGCCCCCCACAAGTCGATGACGACGTTCCTGGTGGAGAAGGAGCCCGGCTTCGGCGAGGTCCGCCCGGGGCTCACCATCCCCGGCAAGATCGATAAGATGGGCTACAAGGGCGTCGACACGACCGAGCTCGTCATGGACGACCTGCGCGTTCCGGCCGATCGGGTGCTCGGCGGCGTCACCGGCCGAGGTTTTTACCAAATGATGGACGGCGTCGAGGTGGGCCGCGTCAACGTGGCCGCCCGTGGCTGCGGTGTCGCTCAGCGTGCGTTCGAGCTCGGCGTCCAGTACGCCCAGCAGCGTCACACTTTCGGCAAGCCGATCGCCCAGCACCAGGCCATCCAGTTCAAGCTCGCGGAGATGGCTACCAAGGTCGAGGCCGCGCATGCCATGATGGTCAACGCGGCACGCAAAAAGGACTCCGGGCAACGAAACGACCTCGAAGCAGGGATGGCGAAGTACCTCGCCTCCGAGTACTGCAAGGAGGTCGTGGAGGATGCCTTCCGGATCCACGGCGGCTACGGCTTCTCCAAGGAGTACGAGATCGAGCGCCTCTACCGCGAGGCCCCGATGCTGCTGATCGGTGAAGGTACCGCCGAGATCCAGAAAATGATCATCGGGCGCAGGCTGCTCGAAGAGTATCGGTTCCAGGGCTGATTGTCCGGGTACGGGGTGTTTTCTTCGAGAAGAAGATCACACCCCGTCAATGCTCTTCGGCCGCCGACTCGGCTTCTTGGCTTGCCCAGTTGCGGCCTGCGACCGGTACGATCCCGGGAAAGCCGCCGTCCCCCGTTACAGCGCGGCATCATCCGCTACGAAGGTCATCCATGCCCCACAGCCAAACCTCTGCACCTCGCGACAGCCGAGCCGGCGTACGCCTTGCGCGCGGAGCATCGCCGTGGCTTCTCCCGACCGTCGCCACCGCAGCCCTCAGCCTTGCCCGCGCGCGCCGCTCCGGTGCCGCCAAGGCCGTCGCCGTGCCCGCCACCGCGCTCGCGGCGGGCATGCTGTGGTTCTTCCGCGACCCCGAGCGCGAGATCGCCACGGGCCGCGTCATCTCGCCCGCCGACGGTGTGGTGCAGAGCATCATGCCGTGGAAGGACGGGCGCACCCGCGTCGCGATCTTCATGAGCCCGCTCAACGTCCACGTGAACCGTGCGCCGCTCGCCGGCACGGTCACGTCGGTCGAACACATCCCCGGTGGCTTCGTTCCCGCCTTCAACAAGGAGAGCGAGAACAACGAGCGCGTAGTCTGGCATTTCGACACCGAACTCGGCGACATCGAGATGATCCAGATCGCCGGCGCGGTGGCCCGCCGCATCGTGCCCTACATCCCGCAGGGCACGAAGGTGGAGCAGGGCGACCGTATCGGTCTGATCCGCTTCGGCTCGCGTGTCGACCTCTACCTGCCCGAGGGCGTGGAGGTCGCGGTCGAGGTCGGCCAGAAGACCGTGGCTGGGGTGACTCGCATTGACCGTGATTGATCCGGAGACCCAGGCGGGCTGGGTGCCCGAGGCCGACGAGGTGGACGAAGAGGAGGAGATGCCCCTCTCTCTGCGCCTCTCGATAGCGGACACCCTCACCCTCGGCAACGCCACGTGCGGCTTCATGGCGGTGTACTTCACCACCACCGGCATCCTGATCCCGCACCTGACGGGCAACGACGAGTCGGCCGGCATGGCGCGCCACTCGGCGGCCACCGCGGTCATCCTCATGCTCTGCGCGGCGGTCTTCGACCTGTTCGACGGCCTGGTGGCGAGGAAGCTGCGGTCCTCCCCCATGGGCGCGGAGCTGGACAACCTCTCCGACCTGATCAGCTTCGGACTGGCGCCCGCGTACTTCGTCCTCGTCTACGGCATGGTCGCGGACGACGCGCACCAGAGAGTGGCGGCGCTCGGGGCAATCGTGGTGCTCCTGGCCGTCGTGCTCCGCCTGGCGCGCTTCTCGTGCGTGACACCGCGGAACGGAATGTTCCAGGGCATGCCGTCGCCGTTCGGCGCGCTGACGGTGGTCTCCATCGTCCTGCTGGAGCTCCCCTTCGTGGCGACGCTGCTCGCCATCCTGGGCACGGCCTGGCTGATGGTGAGCCGGGTGGAGTACCCGAAGCCGCGGGGCCGCCTGGCCGTGGCCATGCTGTCCTGGATCGTCCTCTCGATGGGCCTCCTGGCGGCCTGGGCCTTCGACGCCCCCAGCGGCCAGCTCCTCCTCCAGACCGGCTGCGCGCTGCAGCTGGTGATGGGCGCGGTGATCCCCCTGTTCGCCACGGCTCGCCGGGTGAACAACTTCCGCGACAACCGGCGTGAGGCGCGGGCGGCACAGCCGTAGCGCTCCGCGCACGCGCGAAGATGGCCCCGGACCTGCTTGGTCCGGGGCCCTTCTCTTTCCTCGCCGGTTCCGGGGCGAAGCCGCGCGACGGTCACCGCCCGGCCCATCGAGCCGGGTCGGCGGGTGGGCAGACACCCCGCCCCGGCCTCAGCCGAGAAGGTCCTCCGCGATACGGGACGCGACCCGCTCGAGAATCGGCCCCGCATCCGCGATGCACCTGGCGACATCGGGCTCGACGGACGTCAGGGGATAGGCAGCCGCGATCCCGGCCCCCTGAAGCGCCGCAGGCGACAGCGCGAGCCGCCCGCACACCGCCACCACATCCCGCCCAGCCGCCCGCGCGGCCGCCGCAACCCCGGCCGGAGCCTTCCCGTGCAGCGTCTGCTCGTCCAGCGAACCCTCCCCGGTGATCACCAGCGACGCCCGCTCCAGCGCGGGCGCGAAGCCCAGCACGTCGAGCATGACCTCGATCCCGGGCCGGAAACGCGCCCCCAGCAGCAGCGCCCCGTACCCGATGCCACCCGCCGCACCGGCCCCCGGCGACGCAGCGTACTCGGCCGCCCTGGGCCCCACCGCGGCCTCGACCACCTTCGCGAAGTGCGCCAGCGCCGCGTCCAGCACCGCCACCTCGTCCGGCGAAGCGCCCTTCTGCGGGCCGTACACCGCCGGCGCGCCCTTCGGCCCGGTCAGCGGATTGTCGACGTCGCTGGCGAGCACCAGATCGACCGAGGCCAGCCGCGGATCCAGACCGGACAGGTCGGCCCGCGCGAGATCGGCGAGCCCTCCCCCGCCCGGCGGCACCGGCTCCCCGGCCGCGTCGAGGAAGCACGCACCGAGCGCCGACAGCATCCCGGCCCCGCCGTCCGTCGTGGCACTGCCCCCGACACCGAACACGATCGTCCGCGCCCCCGCGTCCAGCGCGGCAAGCAGCAGCTCTCCCGAGCCGTACGTCGATGCCGTGAGCGGCGCGAAGACACCGGCGGGCAGCCGTTGCAGCCCGCTGGCCTCCGCCATCTCCACGACCGCAGTGTCGCCGCGCAGCGCGAACGCGGCGGTGACGTCCTGTCCCAGGGGCCCCGCGACCCTCAGCTCCCGCCGCTCGAACCCGGCGGCGACCGCCGCCGCCACGGTCCCGTCGCCGCCGTCGGCCACCGGCAGCGACTCCACCTCGAGGTCCGGTACGACCCGGCGCAGTCCGGCCGTGACCCGCTCGGCGACCTGCACGGCCGTGAGCGAGCCCTTGAACTTGTCCGCGGCGATGAGCACCCGTCGGGTCTCGTCCACTGCAGAGTCCGCCACCTTGCATTCCCCTTGCTCTCCGGGCCCCGCGCACGTCAGGGCCAGTCGCGCCGCTGCGACCATAACCGGAGGACACCCCTGCCGTCATGCCCCGCCCGGCCCCTGGGAAGCCGCCGGCCGTCCGCTGTGCCGCTCGCCGGAAACACCGCCCAACACGGCGCGCCCGTCCCGGAAATCGGGTAAACCGGATCCATGACCCCTGTGGGCACCGAGACAGAGCTTGCCGACCGCATCCTCGGGGGCTGGCTGGGCCGGATCGCGGGCAACATGCTCGGCAAGCCGGTCGAGCAGGGCGACCTGTGGACACGCGACCGCATCGACCGCTACCTCCGGCAGGCCGCCGCCCTGCCGCTCACCGACTACCTTCCCGAGCCCGCCGACGAGAACGACGGCGTCGAGCTGCGCCCCGAGTGGCGCCAGTGCGTCCGCGGCCGTATCCACGGCAGCTGCCGCGACGACGACGTCGACTACGCGATCCTCGGCCTGCACCTCCTGGAGACCCACGGCTTCGACTTCAGCACCGAGCAGGTCGGCGACCTGTGGCTGCTGCGGCTGCCGTACCTGCAGACCTTCACGGCGGAGCGGGCCGCCTACCGCAATCTCGCCAATGGCCTGAAGCCGCCCCTGACGGCGACGTACGAGAACCCGTACCAGGAGTGGATCGGCGCCCTGATCCGTGCCGACGTCTACGGCTGGACGAGCCCGCACGACCCGCGCCGCGCCGCCTCCCTGGCCCGCCGGGACGCCGTGCTGTCCCACACCGGCAACGGCGTGTACGGCGCGATGTGGGCGGCGGCGCTGATCTCGGCGGCGTTCACCGCGCCGACCGTGCGGCACGCGATCGACACCGCGCTCGGCGTCGTCCCGGCGAGCAGCCGCCTGGCCCGTACCGTGCGCCGGGTGGTCTCCCTCCACGAGACCCGGCTGAGCTGGGAGGACACACTCACCACCGTCTCGGAGGAGACCGCCGGCCTCGGCTGGATCCACACCATCCCGAACGCGGCCGTACTCACCGCGGGGCTCCTGTACGGCGACGGCGACTTCACCCGGACCATCACGCTCACCGTCCGCGGCGGCCTGGACACGGACTCCAACGGGGCGACGGCGGGTTCGGTGGCCGGGGTGCTGACCGGAGCGGCGGCCATCCCGGCGCAGTGGAAGGACCCGCTGGAGGACACGGTGCGCAGCGCCGTCTTCGGCTTCGACGGGGTGCGGATCAGCGACCTCGCGCGACGCACGCTCCGGCTGGCCGAGGCGGAGCGGGCCTGACCCGGCCGCCGCGAGGTCAGGGGGCGTTCGAGCCTGGGCAATCCGCCCGGGAGCGCCGCGGCAGGCTGGTTACCCTTCCCGGGTGACCACCACTCAAGACTTCGCCACGTACATCGCGGGTCTGCCCCGCGTCCTCGCCGGTGCGGCGGCCCTGTTCCGCGACACCGAGGGCCGGGTGCTGCTCGTCGAGCCCAACTACCGCGAGGGCTGGGCGCTTCCGGGCGGCACCATCGAGTCCGACGACGGGGAGACCCCGCGCCAGGGCGCCCGCCGCGAGACGGCCGAGGAGATCGGCCTGGACCGCGAACCCGGCCGGCTCCTCGCGGTGGACTGGGTGCACGGGACGGGGCGGCCGCCGCTGGTGGCGTACCTGTACGACGGCGGCGTCCTCGAGGACAGCGAGTTCGCGGCGATCCGGCTGCAGGAGGAGGAGCTCCTGTCCTGGCGCCTCGTCCCCCGCGAGGAGATCACCGCCCACCTGCCCGGCGCCCTGGGCCGCCGCGTCCTGGCCGCCCTCGACGTCCTGACGGAGAACTCGGGAACGGCGGAACTGGAGAACGGCCACCGCGTCGCCTGAGAACGGCAGGAACGGTCGACATTCTTGCCACCCGGTTCCCCCTGCGTCGAGCAGGAGCGGTGCGCCGGTCACGTCGTCCCTGTGCGCACGCAGCCCCTCGATGCGGGACCGGTGGTGAGACCGGGAGCCGCTCACTGCGGAGGTGACCGGTCCTCGGCGGCGCCGGGGAGGCGCCGATGCACCCCGACGGGACCGCGGGGCACCGGGTCGTCGAGAGGTGCGCGCTCGGCCTCACCCGGATACCGAGGGCGCGCACGGGCTGCCGCTGCGACTGCCGGCGGATCGTGTGCACCTGCCCGGGGCGCGGTGGCGGAGAACGATCGCGACCGGGGTGATCGGGGTTCCCTGCGCCCTCGCATCGGTCGACGGGCAGGGCGGCCGACCCGCCGGGGAGAGCGCGCCCCGGTTTATCCGCTCGCTCCGCCCCGGGCAGGCGTCCTACCCTCGGCCCATGAACAAGCCCCTCGTCGCCATCCTCAGTGGCGCAGGTATTTCCACCGATTCCGGGATCCCCGACTATCGGGGCCCGAACGGGCTGTGGCGGCGGGACCCCGGGGCCGAGAAGCTCGTGACGTACGACTACTACATGGGCGATCCGGAGATCCGGCGCCGGTCCTGGCAGATGCGGCGCGAGAACCGGACGCTGAAGGCCGGGCCCAATGCCGCGCACCTCGCCGTCGCCGGGCTCGAGAAGTCCGGGATCCCGGTGCGGGTGATCACGCAGAACGTGGACGGGCTCCACCAGCTCGCCGGCATGCCCGCCCGCAAGGTGCTCGAGCTGCACGGCACCGCGCGCAGTGTGGTCTGCACGAAGTGTCATGCGCGGGGGTCCATGGAGGACGCGCTGGCACGGGTCGAGGCCGGGGAGGACGACCCGCCCTGCCTGGAGTGCGGCGGGATTCTCAAGTCGGCGACCGTGATGTTCGGCCAGCGGCTCGACCCCGTCGTCCTCGGGGAGGCGCTCGCCATCACCAAGGCCTGCACGGTCTTCGTCGCCGTCGGCACCAGTCTGCAGGTCCAGCCCGCCGCCGGACTCGCCGGTGTCGCCGCCGACAACGGGGCGCGGCTCGTCATCGTCAACGCCGAACCGACGCCGTACGACGACCGCGCCGACGAGGTGATCCGCGAGCCGATCGGCACCGCCCTGCCCGAGCTGCTGGGCCGGCTGGCCGCCCGGAGCCGCGCGTAGGCCATCGGGGCCGGAAGAGTCGGAAGGCATCAGGCCACCGGAAGGGGTCAGAAAAGCGCCGTTCCCCTTTCGAAGTCCAGCAGCCGCCGCTTGCGGTCCAGACCGCCCCCGTATCCGGTGAGGCCGCCGCTCGCGCCGATGACGCGGTGGCAGGGGACGATGATGCCGATCGGGTTCCTGCCGTTGGCGAGACCCACGGCCCGGGAGGCGCCCGGGTTGTCGAGGGCGTCGGCGAGTTCGCCGTAGCTGCGGGTCTCGCCGTACGGGATCTTCGTCAGCTGGTCCCAGACGGCGCGTTGGAACGGTGTTCCGGACATGCGCAGTTGGAGGGTGAACTCCTTCAACTCTCCTGCGAAGTAAGCCGCCAGCTGTTCTTCGGCCTCGGCGAAAGAACCGTCGTCGCGCGGTCCGAACGTCTCCTGCGGCGGACGGTGGCGCTGGTCGGTCATGTAGAGGCCGCACAGGACGCCGTCGCCGTCGGCGACGAGCGTCAGCGGGCCGTAGGGGCTGTCCGTCACGGTGTGCTGTCTCATCGTGTGTCCTACGTCCTCACACTGGCAGGAAGTTGATCGGGTGGCTGTCGGTCGCCCACAGGTACTGGACCGCGTACGCCCGCCAGGGCCGCCAGGCCGCCGCGCGCGCGGTGAGCGCGGCCGGAGTCGAGGGAAGGCCCAGCTCCTGGGCGGCGCGCCGGATTCCCAGGTCGGTGGGAAGGAAAGCGTCGGGGTCGCCGAGGGCGCGCATGGCGATGACGTCGACCGTCCAGGGGCCGAAGCCGGGCAGGGCGAGGAGCCGGGCGCGGGCCTGAGACCAGTCGCTCTCGACGCCCAGGTGAAGGGACCCGTCGGCGAGCCGGCCGACCAGCGTGGTGAAGGTGGTGCGCCGGGTGCGGGGCATCGCCAGCTGCTCCGGGTCGAGGCCGGCGAGCGCCTCCGGGGCCGGGAAGAGGTGGGTGAGGCCGCCCTCGGGGTCGTCGACGGGCTTGCCGTGCGCGGTGACCAGGCGGGCGGCATGGGTGCGGGCGGCCGCCGTGGAGACCTGCTGCCCGAGCACGGCGCGGACGGCGAACTCGGCCTCGTCGACCGTACGGGGAACGCGTCGGCCCGGGGCCTTGTCGACCACCGGCGCGAGGAAAGGGTCCGTGCGCAGCA
>NZ_JBHYKH010000040.1:0-6700 GCF_042741275.1 Streptomyces sp. NPDC058964 | reverse complement strand
AGCCCGGCGAGGGCCAGGTTGGCGGGCGGGCCCCGGCCGGCGGCGGGGCGAGCCCCCCCCCCCCCCCCCCCCCCCGGCGCGCCCCCCCCCCAGTGATCCGCGGGGGCGGGGGGGCGCGGCCCCCCGCGCGGCGCGGGGCCCGGGGGGGTGCGCAGCTGGTCGTCGACCGCGACCGGGTCCGCGTCCAGGTCGAGCAGCCGTCGGCAGCGGCTGATGGCGACGGTCAGGTCGCGCAGGTCACTGAGGGTGAGGCGGCAGGCGATGTGGTCGGGCCTGGGGGCCAGGGACACGATGCCATGGCCGTACGGCAGGCGGAGCGTGCGCCGGTAGGCGCCGTCCCGCCACTCCTCCACACCCGGCACTGCGGTCGCCGCGAGGTGGCCGAAGAGGTTGTCGGGGTTCAGCGGGACGCGGAAGGGCAGGCGCAGCGAGAGCACCCCGGGGGTGCTTCCGGTGTTCCTCTTCGGTGTGCGGGCCCGCAGCTCGCTCGGGGAGAGGGCGAAGACCTCGCGCACGGTGTCGTTGAACGTGCGGATGGAGGAGAAGCCGGCCGCGAACGCGATCTCCGCCATCGGCAGCGGCGTCGTCTCGACGAGGAGCCGGGCGGTCTGGGCGCGCTGGGCACGGGCGAGCGCGAGGGGGCCGGCGCCCAGTTCGGCGAGCAGCTGACGCTCGACCTGCCGGGTGCTGTAGCCGAGGCGGGCGGCGAGTCCTGGCACGCCCTCGCGGTCCACCACCCCGTCGGCGATCAGCCGCATGGCCCGGGCCACCAGGTCGGCACGCCGGTTCCACTCCGGGGAGCCGGGGCTGGTGTCGGGGCGGCAGCGCTTGCAGGCCCGGAAACCGGCCTGCTGGCAGGCCGCGGCGCTCGGGTGGAACGTCATGTTCTGCGGCTTGGGCGGTACGGCCGGACAGCTGGGCCGGCAGTAGATGCGGGTCGTCAGGACGGCCGTGAAGAACCATCCGTCGAACCGTGCGTCCTTGGACTGCACAGCACGCACACACCGCTCCCGTTCGAGGTGCATCCCTGTCTGCATGTGTCCAGCATCGGCCACGCGCGGGGCACCCGCTGGCGAGAATCCGACACCTACCTTGTCCGGCCAGGACGGCCGGCGGGCCCGGGGCGTGGGTACGATGCGCGTCATGGGTACGGCACCTCCCCCTCGGTACCGCTGACACGGTCGTCACCGGTGACACGGTCGTCCGACACACCGTCCGGCCGGGCCCCGGCGCGCACGTGGCCGCTGTACGCGGCGGGTTTCACCACCGCGTTCGGCGCGCACGGCGTCGCGGCGAGCCTGGGCGCGCGCTCCGGTGACGCGGTCACCTCGCTCCTGGTCCTCGGCGGACTGCTCGCTCTGTACGACGGCGCCGAGGTGATCCTGAAGCCGGTGTTCGGCACGCTCGCCGACCGGATCGGGGCCCGTCCGGTGCTCCTCGGCGGGCTCGCCGCCTTCACCGCCGCCTCCGCGCTCTACGCCGTGGCGGGCGGCCCCGGCCGGCTGTGGGCCGCGCGGCTCGGCCAGGGCGCCGCGGCCTCGGCGTTCTCACCGGCCGCCGCCGCGCTGGTCGCCCGGCTCAATCCGGCGGCCAAGCACGGGCGGGCGTTCGGAAGTTACGGCTTTTGGAAGTCGGTCGGCTACACGCTGGGCCCTCTGCTGGGCGGCGTGCTGGTGTGGGCGGGCGGACTGCGGCTGCTGTTCGCGGTGCTGGCGGCGCTGAGCGCGGTGGTGACCGGCTGGGCCCTGGCCGCCGTACCGCGTGTATCGCCGCTCCCCCGGGCCCGGCAGACCCTGGTCGACCTGGTGCGACGCCTGACCGACCCGTCCTTCCTGGTGCCGACCGGCGCGCTCGCCGGGGCGACGGCCGCGCTCGCCGTCGGTGTGGGTTTCCTGCCCGTCTCGGGCGCCGCGGCGGGGCTCGGCACGGTGGCCACCGGCGCGGCGGTGTCGGTGCTGGCCGCCTGTGCCGCGGTGGTGCAGCCGCGTGCCGGGCGGGCGTTGGACGCGGGACGGCTCACGGCCCGTACCGGACTCGGCCGCGGGCTGCTGCTCGCGGCCGCCGGACTGGCCTGCGCGATGCTGCCCGGTCTGACCGGTGTCCTCCTCGCCGCCGTTCTGATCGGCATCGGCACCGGTCTGGTCACACCGCTCGGCTTCGCCGCCCTGGCCGCGGCGACACCCGGGGAACGGCTCGGACAGACCATGGGCGCGGCCGAGCTGGGGCGCGAACTCGGTGACTCCGGTGGTCCGTTGCTGGTGGGCGCGGTCGCGACGGCGGCGGCCCCGGCGTACGGCTTCGCGGCGCTCGCGGTGCTGCTGGCCGCCGGGCCGGTCCTCGCGGTGGTGGCCGGGTCGGTCAGGAGCAGACGTAGCTGAAGCTCGCCGCCGCCTCGACCGGTCCACGCTGGTGGGCGATCCGCAGGCGGGCGGTGCCCCGGAACCTGCCGGGTCCGCGCACGGTCCAGCGGAGGTGCACGGTGATCCGGCGGTCGCCGCGGCGGGCCATGTGGACCAGTTCGCCGGAGTCGTGGCCGTCGCTGCGCAGCCAGTGGTACGTCACCGGGCCTCCCCGGCCGTCCGTGGTCACCACGCCGACCAGATCGGCGGTCTGTCCGCAGTGCAGCCGCCCGGCGGGCGCCTGGACCTCGACGGCGCTGACCGTGGGGGCGGGCGCCGGCCGCAGCAGCAGCCAGAGCAGGACGGCCGCGGCGGCCAGGAAGGCGGTCGTGACGATCCAGGCCCGCCGTGGTCGGCCGTGGGGGCGGCTGTCGGGCGGCTCGGGTGCGGTGCGCCACTGGGCACGGAGGGTGTCCTGGGCGTCGGCGGGGACGCCGGGGCCGAAGCGCAGGAGGATCTCGCCGCCGTCATCCGCGCCGGGGGGTGGGAGCGTCCCTGCCGCAGCGGGTTCCGCCACGGGTTCCGCCGTCGCGGGCCAGATGGGGGTGCGGTTGCGTCTGCCGAGGACGGTGGCCTGGTCGTCCGGGAGGACGGCGGGGGCCACCGACTCTTCGCCCGTCCCGCCGGCTCTCTCGTCCTCCGTCTCGTCCGCCGCCGGAGCCGGTGCCGGACCCGGTGCCGGAGCCGGAGCCGTTGCCGGAGCCGGAGCCGTTGCCGTTGCCGTTGCCGCCGCCGGGGCCGGTGCCGCGGTGATCTCCGGCATCGCCGCGGCCACCGCAGCGCGGAGCTCCGTACGCCGCAGGAAGCCCGCCGGAAGCGCGGCGCGCCCGGCGACCAGCGCGGTGCGGGCCGCCGCGAGGCGCTCGGAACCGCCGGCGGCCGAGCACTGCGCGAACAGGGTGGCGGCGGGGGTGCCGGGGGCCGCCCAGGCTTCGCCGAGCGTGCGGGACAGGCCGGCCCAGGCCGTGATGTCGGCCTCGCGGCGCGCGGAGTCCGGCGCGTCGCCCAGCACCGTGCCCAGCGCGGCCTCGGCGAGCAGGGCGACGCCGTCCGGGGCCAGTACGACGGTGTCCGTGCCCAGCGTGCCGTGGGCGAGGCCGGCCTTGTGCAGGGCGAGCAGAGTCTGCGCGGTCTCGTTCAGGACGCTGGCCGCGCTGCCCGCGTCGAGGCCGGCGGCGCCGTCCGCCAGCAGATCCGCGAGCGTGGGGGCCGGAGGCCGGGCGGTGATCAGCCACACCACCCCGGCCTCCGCGACCAGGTCGACCGTGCCGAGCGCACCGGGCAGCCGGAGCTCGGCCACGGCGAGCACCGCGGCCGCCAGGCGCTCGCGCGTGCCCTCCGGAGCGAGCAGGGCGCGGTGGATGCGCAGCGCGCCGAGCGAGGTCTCGCCGGACCGGCCGGGGACGAGCGCGTGCCAGGTGCCGTGGCGCGCGTCCCGCGACCAGCCCGCCAGGGACCGTCCGGCGACCGTGGTGGCTGTCGTCATGTCGTTCCGTTCTCGCTCAGTACGGAGTTGGGCGCGGCGCCGGATACGGCGCTCAGCACGGCGGAGCGTCCAGGGACGCCGTCTGCGGTCCGTTCGCGGCCGCCGGTGTGCTGGTGAGGGTGACCATCCAGGTACCCCGGCACGGGTGGTTGGAGAAGTCGGCCTGGAAGGTCACGGGGTAGTGCGTGTCGCCGGACAGTTCCTTGGTCTGGCTGCCGTAGGACTCGGCGGGCGAGTCGACGTAGTAGGCCGCCGAAACGGTCACGGGTCCGGTCCCGGTGGTGTCGACGGTCACGTCGGCGATCAGCGTGCCCGGACTCTGCCCCCGCTGCCAGGAGCCGATGGTGATCGTGACCGTGCCCGGTGTCGGCTCCGCCGGGCCCGCGGTCGCCGGTGTGGGCGACTCCGCCGTCGGCGGGGTGGTGGCCACGGACGGGGTGGGCGAGTCCGGCGGGCTGTCCGAGGGCGTGCCGGAAGGCGTGGTGCCGGCCGTGGGCGGGACCGTGGCCGGGGTCGTGGCGGGTGAGCCGGCCGGCGGAGTCGCGGACTCGACGGCCGACGGCACCGAACTGACCACCGTCGTCGCGGTGTCGTGCGGATGGGCCGCCACGGCGGTCGCGCCACCCGCGACGACCGCGAGAGCGGCCGCCCCGGCGGCGGCTTTCCGTCCGCCGCGCTTCACCCGGCCGAGCAGGGTGAGGGCCCGCGCGGGCGCGTCGAGCGTCACCGTGGCGGTGAACGGGAACAACAGCGCCAGCAGCGCGGTGAGTTCGGCGAGCCGACGGCGGCCGCGCTCCTCCCAGCCGGCGCCGTACCCCTCGGTGGCGGACCGTTCCAGGTCGGCGAGGAAGTCCTCGATGCCCGGCCTGTCCGCCGGGTCCTTGGCCAGTCCCGTGCGCAGCAGTCCGCGGACCGGCGCGGGTACGTCGTCCAGGGGGACGGGGGCCCGCAGGTGCTGCAGGCGCAGGGCTGTCACGTCGTCGCCGGTGAACGGCCGGCGCCCGGTCAGGCACTCGTGGAACACGGCGGCCGCCGCGTACACGTCGCCCGCCGGTCCGGCCGGTTCGCCCTGCCACTGCTCGGGTGCCATGTAGGCGGGTGTGCCGGCGGCCTCGGTCTCCCGTCCGGTGCGCACGGCGATGCCGAAGTCGGCGAGCGCGCTCGTGCCGTCGGCGCGGACCAGCACGTTCTCCGGCTTGTAGTCGCGGTGGACCACCCCCGCCGCGTGGGCCGCGCCGAGGCCCAGCAGCGACCCCTTGAGCAGGACCAGGGCCGCCTCTGGGCCGGTCGCCCCGTGCCGGCGCAGCAGTTGGCGGAGGCTGACGCCGTCCACCGCCTCCATGACGATGGCGGCGCCGGCGCGCGCCTCGACGTACTCGTACAGCCGCACCACGCACGGGTGGCGCAGTTCGCCCAGCAGCCGGGCCTCGGCGCGGAAACGGGCGAGGAACTCCCGGTCGCCACGCAGGCTCCGGCTCAGGTACTTGATCGCGACGGGAACGCCGGTCGCGGTGTGCCGCGCCAGTACGACCCGTCCGCCGGCGCCCTCGCCGAGGGTGCGTACGGGGTCGTAACCGGGGACGGCCCAGTCGCCGCCACCGCCGCTGTTCGGATCCCGCGTCATGCCGCACCCTCCACGGCCGCACCCATCGCCGGGACGGGCGCGGCGCCCTTCGCGGCACGGCTGCGCCGGAGGCGGCGCAGCAGCCACCGCACGGGTGCCGACCAGACGGGGAAGGCCACCAGGGCGACCACGAGGGCCTCGATCACCGTGGTCCACGGCGGGCTCATCCAGCCGTCCAGCAGGTCGCCGATCCGGGAGCGCCAGGCCAGCAGGGCGAGGGCCAGGAAGCCGTACGTCCCGACGACGACCGCGAGCCCGTACGCGGCCATGCCCGCCTGCCGCGGACCGGGCCGGCTGCCCGCGCGCAGGTCCCGCCAGAGCCCCTTGCGGAAGTAGGTACTCGCCTCCTCGCGCAGGCGCGGCACGCGCAGCGCGTCGGTCAGGGCCTGGTAACCGTCCAGTGGCATCAGGGGGTTGAAGTTGTAGAGGGTGTTCAGGTACAGCCCGAAGGCCAGGTGGAAGAGGACGGCCGAGGCGGCCCCGGCGGGCAGGAAGGCCGCTCCGGCCGCGCACCAGCCGGCCAGCGCCGCCGTCGACAGTGGTCCGGACAGCGCCACCACGACCCGTGACCAGCGGGTGCCGAACCACATGTCGCTGGTGTCGACGAACGCGAACGGCATGCCCATCATGAGCAGGAACCCGCCGCGCCGGACCTTGCGGCCGTACGACTTGACGGCCAGCGCGTGCGTCAGCTCGTGCACGACCAGGGCGGACACGTATCCGGCGGCGAGGAGCACCGGGCCGCGGACGCCCGCCCCACCGAAGTCCAGCAGGTGCTGCCTGCCCTGCGCGACGGAGAACGCGACGAGGCCGCCGACCACCGACAGCCAGACCAGCGTCACCCCGGTCCGGGTGAAGAACCGCCAGCCGAAGGCCTGGTAGAGGCGAGTGACGGTGCGGTCGAGGCCGGGGACCGACACCTCCAGTCTGAGCAGCGCCCGGAACACGGCCCGTCCCGCGCGGCGCCAGCCCGATCGCTCCGTCTCCTCGGGGCGGCCGGGCAGGCCGCGCAGCAGTCCGGCGTTCGCGAACGCGGCGAGCGCCGCCTCGATGCGCGGCAGGGCGAGTTCGCCGAACCGGTCGGCGTAGGCGAACAGCAGGTCCCGCACGGTGTTCTCGCCGTCGACGGCGTGCCAGAGGAAGACCTCTCGCTCGTCCAGCTCCAGGTACACACCGGTGCGGGTGTTGTTC
>NZ_JBHYKH010000039.1:19270-31134 GCF_042741275.1 Streptomyces sp. NPDC058964 | reverse complement strand
GGGGGGGGGCCGCCCACCGCGTGGGGGGTGAGAGGGCCGTCGGGGCGGTACCAGGTCGACAGGTGGTGGACGGAGCCGAAGTGGTAGTCGACCACCAGGTCGGCGGGCGTCGCCCTGGAGAAGACGCCCTGCTCCTGGCCCTCCTCGATGAGCGCACGGAAGCGTTCGTGGTAGCGCCGGCGCTCGGCGCGCACCTGCTTGTTCTTCTCCGGGCTCAGGTGGTGCATGGAGCGGAAGAAGATCATGGCGTCGTCGAGGTGCTCGATGGTCGTGACGACGACGTCGGCCGCCGCCGCCCGCAGCCGCTTCTCCACCGGCTCGTCGGCGCCCGCGAAGGCGTCCAGCCGCTCCTGCTGGACCCGCAGCATGCGCGCGTACACCTCGTGCAGGAGGTCGTCCTTGGACCCGAAGTAGTGGTACAGCGCTCCCTTGGTGACACCCGCCGCCTCCACGATCTCCTGCACGGAGGTGCGGTCGTAGCCCTGCTCGGCGAAGAGCCGGGTGGCGGCGGCAAGGAGCCGCTGCGGAACGGGAGCTCCGTCACCGTCCGTCGTCCTGGGCACTGCCGCCACCTGCCTTTCCGTCATGCCTTACCGGCTTTCGTGCGCTGTTGCTGTTGTGCGCTACTGGCTGTCGTGCGCTCGGGAGCGAAGTTCCCGACGGAGGATTTTCCCACTCGCGGTCTTGGGCAAGTCGGGCAGGATCTCCACCTGGCGCGGGTATTTGTAGGCCGCCAGTCTCTCCCTGCAGTAGACGGCGAGCGCATCGGGGTCGGTTTCGGCACCCGGACGGAGGCTGATGTACGCCTTGACGGTCTCCCCGCGGTAGCCGTCCGGGACGCCGACGACGGCCGCCTCGCGCACCGCGGGGTGCGTGTACAGCACGTCCTCGACCTCCCGCGGCCACACCTTGAAGCCGGACGCGTTGATCATGTCCTTCTTGCGGTCGACCACGTACACCCAGCCCTGTTCGTCCATGAACCCGATGTCGCCGGTGCGCAGCTCGCCGTCCGGGAACGTCTCGGCGGTCGCCTCGGGCCGCCGCCAGTAGCCCGGCACGACCTGCGGCCCCCGTACGACGATCTCGCCCTGCTCGCCGAAGGGGACCTCCTCGCCCCGCTCGTCGAGGACACGGACGACCGTGTCCGGGCCCGGCACGCCCACGGCCAGTGTCCCGGAGACGGGGTCCACCGGCGCTTCCAGGCCGGGTGGGACGGAGGCGCAGGGGCCGCTGCACTCGGTCAGCCCGTAGCCGGTGCGGATGTACGGGCCGAAGCCGGCGCGGAACTTCTCGACCAGGGCGGGCGGTACCGGGGCGCCGCCCGAGGAGATGTTCACGAAGGAGGCGAAGTGCTCCGGGGTGACGTCCGGGTGGGCCGCCAGGGCCATGAAGGCGGTGGACGGGCCGACCGTGTAGTGCGGCCGGTGCTCGGCGAACATGTCCAGGACCACACCGGGCTCGAAGCGATAGGCGAGCACGAGCGTGCCGGCGCTGTTGAGGCAGGCGCCGAACTCGCAGACCATCCCGGTGATGTGGAACAGGGGTGCGAGGGCGTAGTAGACCGGCGCCTCGGGCAGGGCCAGGCCGGTCCGCTGCCGCTCGGCGTTGACCATGATGTTGCCGTGTGTGTTGGTGGCGCCCTTGGGAGTGCCGCTGGTGCCCGAGGTGTAGCTGATCAGGGCGGTGTCGGAGGGTGCGGGGTCGCGGCCCTCGGGCGCCTTGTGGCCCTGCCGGGCGACGGTCACGAGGTCGTCCGCGTCGGGGGCCTGGGGCAGCCGCTCGAAGGCCAGCACGCGCGGGTCGTCGCGGGTCTGGAAGTCCAGCTCGCAGCCGGTGAGCACGATCCGCACGGGCGAGTCGGCGGCTGTCTCGCGCAGATACGCCTCCCAGGCCCGGTCCGAGCAGACCAGCGCGGCCACCTCGCCGTCCCGCAGGACGTGGGCGACCTCCGCCGACTTGTACATCGGGTTGACCGGGACGACGACCGCGCCCGCCTTCCAGGCGCCGAGCACGGCGAGCACGAAGTGGGGGCTTTTCTGCAGCCGCCCCGCCCCCCGGACACCGGGCCGCACACCGCGGGCGCCGCGGGGCCCGGCCACCGAGTCGCTCAGCTCGTCGGCCTCGCGGTAGCCGAGGCGGGCGTCGAAGTAGGTCAGGAAGGTGCGGTCCGGTGCCTCGGCGACGGCCCTGCGCAGGGCGTGGACGAGCGAGTCGGCCGGGTCGACGGGGCCGCGCTGGACGTCGTCGAGGAGGGCGAGCCAGGGCTTGGCCGCGTAACGGGATGCGGTCACCGGGTGCCCTCCCACTTCTGCTGGATGTGGTTCATGTTCGTCAGCCAGCGGTCGGGGGCGGTGGCCCGTGCCTGGTAGTACTCGGCGACCTCGGGGTGCGGCAGGATCAGGAAGCGGTCCTCCCCGATGCCCTTGAAGAGGGCGTCCGCGACGTCCTCCGGCTCGATCGCGGTGGGCTGGAGGACCAGGTCGCCCGCGCTTCCGGTGGCGGCCAGCATGTCGGTGCGGACGCCCTGAGGGCAGATCGCGTGGACCTTCAGGCCACGGTGGCGGTAGGTCAGGGAGAGCCACTCGGCGAAGGCGTACGCGCCGTGCTTGGTGACGCTGTAGGGGGCGGCTCCGATCATGGTCAGCAGTCCGGCGGCGGAGACGGTGGAGACGAAGCGGCCGCTGCCGCGCTCCAGCCAGGCCGGGAGCAGCTCGTGGGCGGCGCGCACATGGGCCATGACGTTGACGTCCCAGGCCTGCGCCCAGACCGTCTCGTCGGCCGACTCCGAGCCGCCGGAGGCGAGGCCCGCGTTGGCGCAGTAGATGTCGACCGTGCCGCCGAGCGCCTCGCGGGCCGCGCCGACGATCGCGGAGGCGTCGCCCGGGACCGCGATCGCGCCGATCTCCCCGGCCACGGCCTGCGCCCGGCCGGCGTCCAGGTCGTTCACGACGACCCGCGCGCCCGCGGCCGCGAACCTGCGGGCCAGCGCGGCCCCGATGCCTCCGCCCGCTCCGGTGACCACCACTCCGGCATCCTGCACGGCTTCCACCATCGGTCTCCTTCGGCACGGTGCGACTCGGCTCTGCCGCGTCAGACTAACCGGTCGGTATGGAGTCCCGGAAGGGCTGTCTCCGTCACCGGCGTGGCCGGTCCGGTTCGTGTCCTGACGCCCCGTCGCGCGCTAGCGTGCCAGGGCATGGCACCCGCAGCGATCACGGAGGTCACCGCATGAAGCTGTCCAGACGGAGCCTGCTCTACGCCACCACGGCGGCCGTCACGGCCTCCGCGGCGGTGACGACGCAGGCGGGGCCGACCGAGCCCACGGGCTCGGCGGGCCCGGCGCGGCACCGGCTGCGCACCGGGTTCGAACGTCTCGCCGACGACGGGTACGCCCCGCTCGACGGACAACGCGTCGGCATCGTCACCAACCCGACCGGCATCACCAGGGACGTACGCCACATCGTCGACGTCATGCACGCCGATCCGCGGGTGCGGCTGACGGCCGTCTTCGGCCCCGAGCACGGCTTCCGCGGCACCGCGCAGGCGGGCGGCTCGGAGGGCCGCTACGACGATCCGGCGACCGGGCTGCCGGTCTACGACACCTATCTGAAGAGCGGCACGGCGCTGGCGGAGGTCTTCACCGCCTCCGGCGTGGACACCGTCGTCTTCGACATCCAGGACGTCGGCGCGCGCTTCTACACGTACATCTGGACCCTGTACGACTGCATGGAGGCGGCGCGGATCGCGGGCAAGCGGTTCGTGGTGCTCGACCGGCCCAACCCGGTGACCGGCCGCTCCGCCCAGGGGCCGGTGCTGCACAAGGAGTTCGCCTCGTTCGTCGGGCGGGAACCGGTCGCTCAGGCGCACGGGATGACGGTGGCCGAACTGGCGCGGCTGTTCAACGGGGAGTTCCTGGGCACGCCGGTCGCCCTGGAGACCGTGCAGATGACGGGCTGGAAGCGCTCGGAGTTCTTCGACACCTCCGGGCTGCCCTGGGTGCCGCCGAGCCCGAACATGCCGACCCCCGACACGGCGCTCGTCTACTCGGGGACGTGTCTGTTCGAGGGCACCAACCTGTCGGAGGGGCGCGGCACGACCCGGCCGTTCGAACTGCTGGGCGCGGAGGGCATCGACGCGCGCTGGGCGGCCGCCGCCGACGGACTCGGCCTGCCGGGCGTGCGGTTCAGGGAGGCGTACTTCGCGCCCACCTTCTCCAAGTTCCAGGGCAAGACCGTCGGGGGCGTGCAGATCCATGTGCACGACCGGGGCGTGTACGACCCCGTGCGTACCGGGATCGCGCTCCTGGTGACCGCGAAGAAGGCGTGGAGCGGCTTCGCCTGGCGGTCCGACAACTGGATCGACAAGCTCACGGGGTCCACGCGGGTGCGCACGATGATCGACGCCGGAGCGGGCACCGACGAGGTGGCCGCCGCCTGGCAGGACGAACTCACTGCGTTCCGGGGCGTACGGCGGAAATATCTCCTCTACAGCTGAGTCACGACGTATGGCCAATCTCGCCAGGTAGCAGGACGATGCGCCCACATCGCACCACTACGGGGGACGAGAGGGCCTGTCATGGCGGATCCTGGGATGAGTGTGACTCCCTACTGGGAGCTGACCTTCGACGCGGACGGGGACGTGGACGGCTCCGAGCGGGACCGGCTGCTGGCGCAGATCGCGGCGCGAGGCGTGCGCGACCTGATCGTCTTCGCGCACGGCTGGAACAACGACCGCTCGGGCGCGACCGCGCTCTACCGCCGCTTCTTCGCACCCGTCCCGAAGCTGGCGCCGAAGGCGAAGGTCGGCTACGTCGGCGTGATCTGGCCGTCGATGCGGTTCTGTGACGAGCCGATCCCGGACTTCCCGAGGTCCGCGGTGGCCGGCGAGGCCACGGCGGCACCGTGCCCCGCGCTGGACGAGGACACCCGCCACGCGCTCCTGGAGACCTTTCCCGGCCGGGCCACGGTGGTGGACCGGATCGCCCGGATGCTGGACCAGCGGTCCGGTGACGACGCCGAGCTGGAGGAGTTCGGGCGGCTGGTGCGGGAGCTGGTCGAGGTCGTGCCGGGCGGCCCCCAGCCGCTGTTCGCGGCGGACACGCTGGCGGAGGGGGTGCCGCAGAGCGAGCCCGTGCTGTTCTCCGGCGACACGGTGGCGGTCTGCGACGACTTCACGCGGGCGCTCACCGGGCTCGGACCCGGCCAGGGGGCCGCCGGGTTCGCGCTGCCCAACCCCTGGGACGGGGCACGCGAGCTGCTGCGACAGGCGACCTACTACGCCATGAAGCGGCGGGCCGGCACCGTGGGAGAGCGCGGACTCGGCCCGGTGATCGGGCAGTTGGCCGGAACGGCGCCGCGGGTGCGGGTGCATCTGGTCGGGCACAGCTTCGGCGGGCGGCTCGTGTCGTTCGCGCTGCGCGGACTGCCCGAGGGGGTGCGCACGGTGAAGTCCGTGACGCTCCTCCAAGGGGCCTTCTCGCACTACGCGTTCTCGGCCCGGCTGCCCCACGACCAGCACGCGGGCGGCGTGCTGCAGGGCCAGCAGAACCGCATCGACGGTCCGCTGGTGTGCTGTTTCTCGTCCCACGACTCGGCGCTCGGCACCTTCTACCCGCTGGCCTCCCGGATGGCGGATGAGGACGACTCGTTCGCGGGCGTCGACATCGGCCGGATGCTGGGCGCCCGTTGGGGGGCGATGGGGCATGACGGGGTGCAGGCGGTACCGGGCACGCGCGGGCTGGACCTCGCCGGGGCGCTGCGCGGGCCGCTGCCCACGTCGGGGTGCGTGAACGTCGACGCGGCGGCGGTGGTCAGACGCGGCGGTCCGCCGACCGGCGCGCACAGCGACATCGTGCACCCCGAGCTGGCTCGGGTGGTGCTGGCGGCGGGCCGCATCGTGTGACCCGCCGCCGTGCTGTCTCTCGCCCCACGACCCGGCGCTCGGCCCAGGTGACGGGCGAGGACGACTCGTTCACGAGCGTCGGTACCGGTACTGGTATCGGTACCGGTATCGGCCCCTTGCCGGGCACGGCGGGGCACGGCGGGGCACGGACGGTACCGGGGACGCGACGGGCGCGCACAGCGACATGGTGCACCCCGAGCCGGCGCGCGTGGTGCAGGCGGCGGGCCGCATCGTGTGACCCGCCGCCGTGCGGACGTCAGCGGTGCGACGTGTACTCCACCACTTGCTGGAAGGTCGGCCGGTTCTGCCAGCTGATCTTCCCGTGCTTGATGCCGCCCAGGGTGCGCTGGACGATCGAGTCGGCGCACCACTGGTCGCCCGCCGAACACTGGTCGTCGCCGGGGTAGACCTGGGCGGCGGTCATGCCGGCCGCCGTCTTCAGCGTGCTGATCAGGACGTCCCGGCAGGAGCTGAGGCCGCCCCCGCCGCAGTACTTCCGCGCCAGGCCGCCCTGCACGGACTCGCCGAGCACCGCCCGGATGTCCTTGTCGACATAACTCCACCAGCCGTACTGGAAGGAGCTGCCCGCGTGCGACCCGGTCGGGCCGTGGGCGGCCGACGGGGACTCGTCGACCGGCAGGTTGCCGCCGAAGGCGGTGTACAGGTCGCTGCCGAGGCCGGGCTCGAACTCGGCCTTCACCAGCAGCGGCCACCAGGCGTCCAGGATCCGGACGGCGTCCGCGTCGGCGTACGTCTTCGACCCTGCCGAGGTCTCCGTCCGTCCGGCGCCGGCGGTCACCCACGCCTGGAGTTTGCTCACCGCCGCCGCGGCCGTGGAGTCGGTCACCGTCGAGCTGTTGACGACCCTGAGCAGCTTCGGCAGCACGTCCTCGGCCCGCAGGTCCGCGAGTGCCGCGGCCGCCATCGCCTTCACCAGGGACGTCCTGGTCACCCCGCCGGCCGCGACCAGCTTCTTCACGCGGTCCTCGAGGAGGTTGCCGCGGTGGACGGAGCCGTCGCCCCAGGGCGCTGTCGTGTAGTCCTTCGCCTGCTTGTTGTTCCAGGAGATGTAGTAGTCCTGGTCGATGGAGCTGGGGTGGGCGGAGGCCGGGGTGTAGTCGGCCGTGTTGGTCGCCGGGTCCCAGTTCCGCCACTCGTACGCCGCCTGCGCCCAGACCGGGAACTCCGCGTCGACGCCGGACGCCCGCACGGGGTTGTCGCCGCTGTTGTAGTACGCGGTGTGCTGGGAGTCGGCGTAGAACCAGTTGAAGGTGTAGTTGATGTGCTGCACCGCGCTCTGGAAGGTCTGCGGGCTCTTCACGTAGTCCGGGTCGTTCAGCATCTGGAAGCCGATGATCGAGTCGGCCTCGTGCAGGTAGGAGGAGCGCAGGGTGGTGTAGGCGACCTTCTTGCCGCCGACGGTGGCCCGGTACTCGACGGGTCCGTACTTGGTGCGCCAGACCCGCATCGTGTAGGAGCCGGCCGCGGTGCCGTCGGCCGTGGTCGGCTTCCAGGCGTTCTTCTGCTCGACCTCGTCCATGGCGGTGCAGGTGCCGTGGTAGAGGTAGTGGTAGTCGTCCTGGCACAGCTCGACGGTGTAGGTGTCGATGATGTCCTGGCCGGAGGTCGTCGCGCTCCAGGAGTAGTCCTGACCGCGGCCGAGTTCGACGTACATGCTCAGCCCCGCGAAGGAGGCGCCGCGGGCGCTGATGCCCGGGCCCTGGATCTCCTGCAGCATGAGCAGCTGCGGGGCGAAGTAGCCGGTCTGCGGTCCGAAGACGGCGACCGGATGGCCGCTCGCGGTGTACTTGCCGCTCACCACCAGCGCGTTGGACATGCCGCGCTTGGCGGAGCTGAGGGTGGTGGCCGCCGCCGTGGCCGACGCACCGGTCGCGCCGGCGGTCGCGGCGCTGCCCGTGCGGTCGTAGACCAGCGGCTCCTGGGTCACCGAACCGGCGTCGGGCAGGGCCTCGCCCTGGGCGTCGTCCGGCCTGGTGGCGTACGGGAAGCTCTCGCCGTCGTGAACGGTGAGGACGGCCTCGGGGTCGTTGCGCTCGCGGAAGGACTCCCAGACCTTGGTGCCCTCCTCCACGCCGTACTTGGACTGGGCGGCGATCAGGGAGATGGCGTTGTTGACCTCGCCGCCGCCACCGGATCCGAAGAGCGAGCCGATCACGGAGGCCAGGGCGACCAGGTCGGTGATCTTGAAGTGGTCGATGGTGCCGGCGTTGGTGATCGAGTCCTTGTGTCCCGTCAGGACGTACTCGCCGGGGAAGTAGCGGCCGCTGTCGGAGGCGTCGATGTAGGAGTTGATGCCGTCGAGATAGGCGTCGGCGTCGGAGAGGGCCTGCCGGCCGCGGGCGCCGTTCCCGGCGACCGCGCCGTCGATCTGGGCCTGGAGGTCCGCCTCGGTGTAGGGGGCGTTGCGGTAGAACTCCTGCTCCAGGCCCTGGTTGCTCGGGGCACCGCCCGCGAAGGTGGTCAGCTGGCCACGGCCCACGTGCCGGAAGACGTCCATGAGCCACAGCCGGTCCTCGGCCGCGGCGTACCCGGCGCCGAACTCCGTGCCGTACCTGGTGGTGCCGGTGATGTGCGGCACACCGGTCTTCTTGTCGCGGACGATCGTCACGTCGCTCCGGCCGGCCGGCTTCTCAGTGGAGGCGACCTGGTCGGAGGCGACCCCGAACGACGCGTCGTTGAAGAAGGTGTTGATCTTCGCGTCGGTGAGCGTCGAGTACCCGGTGGCCAGGCCGGCGTAGGGGCCGAGCTGATCCTCGGCATGACTGGGCTGGGTGCCGAACACCTGGTTGAGGAGGATCTGGGCGAGGGTCGCGTTGCCGTTCTCGCCGGGCGGCAGGATGTCCGAACACTGGCCGCCGCAGTAGTCGTTGGAGGCGGCGGCAGCGGCGGGCACCTGGGCCAGCGGGGAGAGCAGGCCCGCGACCAGAACGCATACGGATGCGGTTTTCAGGAACCCGGTGAGAGTGCCGGGAGTTCTCAGTCTGTTGAACAACGCGTTGCGTGGGGTGCGCCGTGCCATGGCAGCTCCTGTTGGGCCGTGGGGTTGGCGGGACGTTACCGCCGGTATCCCCGAGATTGAAGATGAACATGCGTCACTTTTTGGAGTCGCCGGTGTCGTTGCGCGGGGTCAACCCGGGCGGCCTTATGGACGGCATCGGAAATCGAATGGAGCCGAATCGGGCGTCGATACGTCTATTCGGCGACGTCGTGCGATGTCACGCGAAGGCCCGTACGACGACGCCGAAGTGACCGAAGTTCAGGTACAGGTGTGACGGAGGTGCAGGGCGATGGCCGGTTTCCGGAGTCTGGCGAGACAGGTGCGAGATCCCAGGTGCGACCTGGCGCTACGGCGCTACTCGCTGCGCAAGTGCCTGGAGCGCTTCGCTCCCTACGGACACAGGGCGACCTGGGACCACCTCTGCTCCCGGGCCGGGTTCGGTCCCGAGGACCGGTCCCCCGATCCGGCGCGGCTCGTGGCCGCGCTGGAGGAGCTGGAGGAAGCGCGGGCGGTCTGGCTCGCCTATGAGGTCGAGTTCGCCGAACGCCGCAGGAAGGAGAAGCACGACGGGCTGCGCCGGCCGGGCAGTGTGGACGACTGGCACCGGCTGACCTGGGGCGGCTTCGGTGTCGCGTGGTGCGACAACCCTCGTGTCCACCCCGATGAACCGTTGGCAGAGGTGCTGCGACGGCTGATCGCCGCCCTGGAGCGCGAACCGGGTTCGACCTGCCCGGTGTGTGACGGGGAGCGCCTCATCTGGAAGTACGACCTGGACCACGAACCCTCGGCGGGTCCGGTCTGCGTGGACTGCGGGATTCTCGTCCCCCGGCCGGTGCTCACCCCCGAGGCACTGGCCTACGCCAGGCGCGGCAGGCTGCTCGTGTCGGCCTGAGGCACGTCGGGGGTGCGCCGGGGATGCCGCACCCCCTATCGAACGGCGACGTCCGGCACCATCGAGGCATGGTGCAGGTGTGTCTCAACGGGCGCCGGGCAGGCGCCGACGGTGCGTGTGTGCCCCTGTCGCCGGAGGCGATGGCGGAGTCGGCGGCGCAGGCCGTCGCGGCCGGGGCCACGGACGTCCATGTGCATCCGCGGACCCCGTGCGGGCGGGACAGCCTGTCCCCGCGCATCGTCGCGGCGACGCTGCAGGCCCTGCGGGCGCGGGTGACGGTGCCGGTCGGAGTGGCCACGGGAGCCTGGGCCGAGCCCGATCCTGCCGTCCGTCTGCGGCAGTTGCGGTGCTGGACGGTGCTGCCCGACCACGCTTCGGTCAACTGGCACGAGCCGGGCGCGGAGGAGCTGGCCGCGCGGCTGATCGCCATGGGCGTGGGAGTCGAGGCGGGCATCTGGTCCGGGACCGACGGAGCGGCCCGGTTCACTGCCTCGCCGCTCGGGCCGAAGGTGCTGCGGGTGCTGGCGGAAGTGACGGATCCCGGCCCGGACACGGCGGAGGCGTCCGCGCGCGGGCTGATCGCCGAACTGGGTGACGCCCATGGCCGTCCGGTGCTGCTGCACGGCGAAGAGGGCGGCGCCTGGCCTGTGTTGCGGCTGGCCGGCCGGCTGGGGCTGGCGACCCGGACGGGGCTGGCGGACACACTCCTGCTGCCGGACGGTCAACGGGCTTCTTCAAACGCCCGGTTGGTGACCGAAGGTCTGGCCCTGTACAGGTCGGCGGCCGAAGGGGGCGACTCTAGCAACCGATAAACCGGTCGCTCCACCGCTTTGCCGCGCGGACAGTGGGCGGCGATGAAACCCGCCTGAGGAACCACGTCCGAGGAGTCCGACATGTCGACGCTGCGCGTCACCGCCGAAGTGCTGACCGTCCACGAGCATCCGAACGCCGACGCGCTCGAGCTGGCCCAGGTGGGCCTGTACCGCGCCGTCGTCGCCAAGGGCGCTTACCGCACCGGCGAGGCGGCCGTCTACATCCCCGAGCAGGCCGTGCTCCCGGCCGGGCTGATCGAGGAGCTGGGGCTGACCGGACGGCTGGCGGGCGGCAACGCCGACCGGGTCAAGGCGGTGCGGCTGCGCGGGGAGCTGTCGCAGGGCATCGTGTGCCGGCCGAGGGCGCTGGCGGATGTCGACCTCGCGCGGGCCGCGGCCGAGGGGACCGACTTCGCGGAGCGCCTCGGCATAGCCAAGTGGGTGCCGCCGATCCCGCCGACCATGAACGGTGACGTCGAGTCCGCCCCGGACCTGCTGCCCTGGGTCGACATCGAGAACGTCCAGCGCTACCCGGACGTCTTCACGCCGGGCGAGCCGGTGGTCCTGACCGAGAAACTGCACGGTTCGGCGTGCCTGCTGACGTATCTCGCCGACGAGGGGCGGGTGTTCGTGTCCTCCAAGGGCTTCGGCGCCAAGTCCCTCGCCCTGAAGGAGGATCCGCGGAACCTGTACTGGCGGGCGATCCGGGGACACGGGGCCGCCGAGGCGGCCGCGCGGCTCGCGGAGCGGCTCGGGGCGCGCCGGGTCGGGATCTTCGGGGAGGTGTTCGGGGCCGGCGTGCAGGACCTGACGTACGGGGCCGACGGCCGCCGGGAGACGCTCGGGTACGCGGTGTTCGACGTGTCCGCGGAGATCGACGGAGCCGTACGCTGGCTGGACGCGGCGGAGCTGCTGGAGGGTGAGCTGCCGCTGGTGCCCCGGCTTTACGAGGGCCCGTACGACATCGACCGGGTCCTGGAGCTCGCCGGTGGACGCGAGACCGTCTCCGGGCGCGGGCTCCATCTGCGGGAGGGTGTGGTGATCCGGCCGCTCGTCGAGCGCTACAGCCCGGTGACCGGGGGCCGGGCCATCGCGAAGGCGGTCAGTCCGGCCTATCTGACCCGGAAGGGCGGAACCGAGTTCGAGTGAGCCGCCCCGGCGGGGGGGGGCGGGGGGGGGGCGGGGGCGCGGGCGCCGCGTCGGGGGGCACCCCGACGCGCGGCGGCCGGCCGCGCGCGCC
>NZ_JBHYKH010000039.1:0-19260 GCF_042741275.1 Streptomyces sp. NPDC058964 | reverse complement strand
TCTAGAGCGCCGGGCGGGCGCGTCGGCGTGCGCCGGCGCCCCCCCCCCCGCGGCGCGCCCCCCGGGGCCGGGCCCCCGGCCGCTCAGCGCTGTTCCACCATCAGCCGGGATCCGGCCTGCCGCTCGCCGACCACGTCGTCGGGGTTGGACAGCACGCAGGTGTTCAGGGAGAGACAGCCGCAGCCGATGCAGTCCGTGAGGTGGTCGCGGAGCCGGTTCAGCTGCCTGATGCGCTCGTCCAGCTCGGAGCGCCAGGCCTCCGAGAGGCGGGCCCAGTCCTCGCGGGTGGGGGTGCGTTCCTCGGGCAGCTGGGCGAGCGCCTCGCGGATCGTGGCGAGAGGGATGCCGACACGCTGGGCGGCCCGGACGAAGGCGACGCGGCGCAGGGTGTCGCGGGTGTAGCGGCGCTGGTTGCCGGCGGTACGGCGACTGCTGATGAGACCCTTTGACTCGTAGAAGTGCAGGGCGGAGACGGCGGCGCCGCTGCGCGCGGACAACTGGCCGACGGTCAGTTCGTGGATCTTCTCGGGAATCTGCGGCACTCCTCAGAGCCTACCCATCCGTCACCCCCGCCGTCCGTTGACATCGGTTCCACTCCCGACCATGCTAAGCAGTTGCTTAGAGATGGGTGATTCAGTGACGCGAGAGGCCGGGAACATGGCAGAACCGAGGATCTTCACCTCCCCCGACGAGCTGAAGGCGGCCGTGGGCGAGCAGCTGGGGTACACCGACTGGCTGGAGATCGACCAGAAGCGGATCGACCTCTTCGCGGACGCCACCGGCGACCACCAGTGGATCCACGTCGATCCGGAGAAGGCGGCCGCGGGGCCGTTCGGCACGACCATCGCGCACGGCTACCTGACCCTGTCGCTGCTCCCGCTCTTCGGGCCGCAACTGATCTCGGTCGAGGGCGTGAAGATGGGCGTCAACTACGGGACCAACAAGGTCCGCTTCCCGGCGCCCGTCCCGGTCGGTTCCCGGGTGCGCGCGACCGCCACGATCACCGGCGTCGAGGACGTCACGGGCGGCGTCCAGGTGAGCGTCGCCTTCAGCGTGGAACGCGAGGGCGGCGACAAGCCGGTGTGCGTCGCGGAGTCGGTGTCCCGCTACTACCTCTGAGCGCCGGGCCGGCGGGCCGGGGCCTACTTGGCCCCGACCATCCGCAGGACGAGGTCGGCGTAGAGCGCGCCGACCTCCTCGGGCGTGCGCGGACCGTCCACGTTGAACCAGCGGGCGACGTCGATGCACAGGGACAGCACCGCGAGGGTGGTGCCGTGCACGTCCAGCACGTCGAACTCACCGGACCGGACACCCTCCTCGATGATCCCGCGCACCTCGGCGTCGACCTGGCGGCGCAGATCGAGGATCTCGGCGCGGGCGTCCGGACCGAGCGCGTCCAGCTCGTACTGCACGACCCGGGCGGTGGTGCGCCGCCCGGCGTGCCAGCGGACGAAGGAGCTCACCGCGTCGGCGAGCCGCTCCGACGCGCTGCCCTCACGGCGCGCGGCGGTGCGCAGGATGTCCAGGGCCCGGTCGTGACCGATGCGGCTGATCCGGTGGAGCAGCTCTTCCTTGGTCTTGTAGTGGATGTAGAGCGCGGCCGGGCTCATGCCGGCGCGGCCCGCGATGTCACGGGTGGTCGTCGCGTGGTAGCCCCGCTCGGCGAAGGCCTCCACGGCGGCCACGAGCAGCCGCCGGGCCGCGTCCGGGGTGACCTCTTCCCACGGCTCGACCTCGCCGCCGGTCATCTCCTCCGCCGCACTCATCGCTCGCTCGCCCCTCTCTCCGACAGGAGCTACACCATACCGCCGAAGGTGAGCGGGCGCTTAGAGTGCCTGCTCAGATCTTCTCGAAGGGATCGTGCTCGGCGAGGAGCTTCTCCAGCCGCGCCTGGTCGACGCGGCTGACGATCTGCCCGGCCTCCTGACGGTCCCGGATGACCTTGGCCAGGGTGAAGGCGGAGGTGACGAGGTACAGGACGGCGATGGCCAGGAAGGCCCGGACCCAGGCGTCGGTGTCCAGCCGGTAGATGCCGATGGACGTGGCCGCCATGGCGATGGCGAAGGAGGCGACGGCCTGCCCGTAGAACGCGGCCGTACTCTGCTGCTTGACCGGTGTGTCACTCATGGGGACAAGCCTGTTCGAGCGTGGCCTCCGCCACATCCGCCAACATACTCAGACGCGTACTCAGAAGGCCGAGACCCCGGTCAGCGCCCGCCCGATGAGCAGCTTCTGGATCTGGCTGGTGCCCTCGTAGAGCGTCATCACCCGGGCGTCGCGCAGGAGTTTGCCCGCCGGATACTCGTCGATGTAGCCGTAGCCGCCGAAGACCTGCAGGGCGCTGTTCGCGGCGCGGACGGCCGCCTCGGAGGCGAACAGCTTGGCCTTGGAGGACTCGACTGCGAAGGGCAGCCCGCGGTCGATCAGGTCGGCGACCCGCCAGGTCAGCAGCCGGGCCGCGTCCACGTCGACCGCGATGTCACTGATCAGCTCCTGCACCAGCTGGTGGCGTGCGATGGGCTTGCCGAACTGCTCGCGCTCGCCGGCGTAACGCACGGCCGCGTCCAGTGCGGCCTGGGCTATGCCGACGCAGCCCGCGGCGACGGACATGCGCCCCTTGGCGAGCGCGGACATGGCCACCGTGAAGCCCTTGCCCTCGGGCGCCAGCATCGCGGACGCGGGCACCCGCACGTCCTCCAGGACCAGCTCGGCGGTGGCCTGGCCGCGCAGTCCGAGCTTGCCGTGGACGGTGTTCCGGGTCAGACCGGGGGTGTCGGCGGGCACGAGGAAGGCGGAGACGCCCTTGTGGCCGGGGGCGTCCGTGGAGCGGGCGAAGAGCAGCACGACGTCGGCCCAGGTGCCGTTCGTGATGAACATCTTGGTGCCGTTGACGACGTAGTCGTCGCCGTCGCGCACGGCCCGGGTGGCGAGGTTGCCCGCGTCGGACCCGGTGCCCGGCTCCGTCAGGCCGAAGCAGCCCACGTACTCCCCCGACGTCAGCCCCGGCAGCCAGCGGCGCTTCTGCTCCTCGCTCCCCCAGGCCGCGACGGACTTGGCGACCAGACCGAGGGAGACGGACACGATCCCGCGCACCGAGGAGTCGCCCCGGCCCAGCTCCTCCGTGACCAGGCAGTACGCCAGATGGTCGCCGCCCGAGCCGCCGTACTCCTCGTCGACGGTCAGCCCCAGGAAACCGACCTCGCCGAGTTTCTTCACGATGCCCCGGTCGACCTCCTCGGCCCGGTCCCAGGCGACCACGTTGGGGGCGATCTCCCGCTCCACGAAGTCCCGGGCAAGCTGCCGGACGGCGGTCTGCTCCTCGCTGAGCTCCAGGTTCACGACGAGATCACCCCACAGATGACGGAACGCACGGCGGACCGGCGACGGGCACGCGACGGACGCGCGACGACCGCACGGCGGACGCACGATGGACCTTGAAAGCCGTACATTTAAATTAGCACTGCTAGTTTCCAGCTGCAGCCCTACTATGTGCGCCATGGCCCGACCGCGCAAGCCCCTCCTGAACGCCGACCGGATCGTCGAGACGGCACGCGAACTCGTGGACGCGGAGGGGCTGGCAGCCGTCTCCACGCGTCGGCTCGCCGCCGAGCTGGGCGTGAGCGGCCCCTCGCTCTACAACCACTTCCGCACCAAGGACGACATCCTGGAGGCGGTCGCGGACTCGGTGAGCGCCCAGGTCGACCTGTCGATGTTCGAGGACGGCAGGGACTGGCGGACCGCGCTCCACGACTGGGCCGTCTCGTACCGGACCGCCCTGCGCGACCACCCCAACATCGTCCCGGTCCTCGCCCGGGGGCCCGGCCGCCGCCCGGCCGGACTGCGGCTCGCCGACGCCGTCTACGGCGGGATGGTCGGCGCCGGGTGGCCGCCCGCGCAGGCCACGTCCATCGGCGCGCTGATGCGGTACTTCATCATGGGCTCCGCGCTCGGGTCGTTCGCCGGGGGCTTCGTGGACGACGAAAGCGCCTACGACCCCGCCGACTACCCCCACCTCGGCCAGGCCCACCTCCTCGCCGAGCAGCAGGAGAAGATCGACGAGCGGGCCTTCGAGACCGGACTGACGGCCCTGCTGGACGGGCTCGCCCAGCAGTACGCGCAGGTGGCTCGGGGCACCTGAGGACACTTCGGCCGGCGCCGAACCGTGCGTCCCTCATCCTGGAACGCATGACCGAGAAGGACGCCGGAGCCCCGGGACTCGCGCGGCTGGCCGGGCTGATCGCCGACGAGACCAGGGCCGCCTGCCTGCTGGCCCTGCTCGACGGGCGGGCGTGGACCGCCGGTGAGCTGGCCCGGCACGCGGGGGTGGCCGCGTCCACGCTGAGCGAGCACCTGGGCAGGCTGGTCGCGGGCGGACTGCTCGCCGAGGAACGTCAGGGGCGGCACCGGTACGTCCGGCTGGCCGACGCCCGGGCGGCGCAGCTGATCGAGGACCTGGCCACGCACGTCGCGCCCGCGCCCCGGCGCCCGCGCACGCTGCGGGAGTCCACCGCTAGCTCCGCCATGGCGCGGGGGCGCACCTGCTACGACCACCTCGCCGGGCGGCTCGGCATCGCGCTCACGGACGCGCTGACCGAGCACGGGCTGCTCCGGCAGGACACGGGATTCGCGCTCACGGAGACGGGCCTCGACTGGTTCGGCTCGGCCGGTATCACCCTCGACCGTGCCGGGCGGCGCCCCCTGGCCCGCGCCTGCCTCGACTGGACGGAACGCCGGCCCCACCTCGCGGGGGTCGCGGGCGCGGCCCTGTGCCGCCATGCCCTGGATTCCGGGTGGTGCGTGCGGATCGGCTCCGAGCGGGCGGTGAAGGTGACTGCGTCGGGGGAGCGGGCGCTGGCGGAGCTGCTCGGGATCGAGAAGGGGGCGTTGAGCTGAGTCCGGCCACGAGAGTGCGGAGTCAGCAGTGTGCCGGGTGCGGGTCCGTGAGGGCTGATCGCGCCCACGCGGCGGAGCCGCACATCGATCCAGCCGCGCGCCCCAGGGAGGATGCGGCCCCGTCGGCTGTCACGTTGCCCGTCCGAATTCCGCCAGACCTGTGTACGTCCCCCTGTCTAGCCTCAGGAGCATGATGAACGCCTCCCCCTCCCGTCCCCAGCTGCTCGCCGCCGGTGCGGCCACCGTCAGCGTCGTGCTGTGGGCCTCCGCCTTCGTGTCGATCCGCAGTGCCGGGGACGCCTACTCGCCGGGCGCCCTGGCGCTCGGGCGGCTGCTGGCCGGGTCACTGACGCTGGGCGTGATCTGTCTCGTACGGCGGGCGGGACGGCCACCGAGAACGGCGTGGCGCGGGATCGCGATATCCGGGCTGCTGTGGTTCGGGTTCTACATGGTGGTCCTGAACTGGGGCGAGCAGCAGGTGGACGCGGGTACGGCGGCCCTGGTGGTGAACATCGGCCCGCTGCTCATCGCCCTCCTCGGCGCCCGGCTGCTCGGCGATCCGATGCCGCAGCGGCTGCTGGCGGGCATGGCCGTGTCGTTCGCCGGGGCCGTGACGGTGGGGCTGTCGATGACGGGCGGGAACGGCTCCTCACTGCTCGGTGTGGTGCTGTGCCTGCTCGCGGCGGTGGCGTACGCCGCCGGCGTGGTCGCCCAGAAGCCCGCCCTCGCCGGGGCGAGCGCTCTCCAGGTGACGACGTTCGGGTGTCTCGTGGGAGCCGTGGTGTGTCTGCCGTTCGCCGGGCAGCTGGTGCACGAGGCCGCCGGCGCACCGGTCTCCGCGACGCTCAACATGGTGTACCTGGGTGTCTTCCCGACCGCGCTCGCCTTCACCACCTGGGCCTACGCCCTCGCCCGGACCACCGCCAGCCGCATGGGCGCCACCACGTACGCGGTTCCCGCGCTCGTCGTGCTGATGTCCTGGCTGGCGCTCGGCGAGGTGCCGGGGCCGCTCACCCTGGCGGGCGGGGTGCTGTGCCTGGCGGGTGTCGCGGTGTCGCGCTCCCGGGCGCGGACCCGGACGTCCCGGGTCGCGGCTGCGGACCCGGAGCCGCGACCCGAACAGGTCTCCTGACCACCGCATCCGGATCCCGGCGGCTCTCCCGGCCAACGCATCCGGATCCGGGCAGACCTCCTGACGGCCGGATCCGTGCAGGTCTCCAGACTTGCCGGATCCGGGCAGGCCTCCTGACCTGCCGGCCGTCAGAACACGACCAGCGCCCGGCCGCCCTTCCCGGCCACCATGTTCTCGAACGCGGCCGGGATGCCCTCCAGGGCGATCCGCTCCGTCACCAGCGCGCCCAGGTCCAGCCGGCCCGCCCGCACGTGCTCGGCGAGCACCGGGACGTCCCGGGCCGGGTCCGAGTTTCCGTACACGCAGCCGGAGAGGGTCCTGCCCCAGTGGAAGATCTCCAGGGCGTTGAAGGTGACCTGCTGGTCCTTGCCGCCGATGCCGACCACGGTCGTACGGCCGCCGCGGCGGGTGGAGTCCCAGGCGGCCCGGATGCTGACCGCGCGGCCCACGCACTCCACGGAGACGTCGACGCCCTGCTTGCCGGTGAGGGCGCGGATCTCCCTGGGCGTGTTCTCGGAGGCCAGGACGAAGTCGGTGGCACCGGCCCCGCGCGCCAGCTCCTCCTTCTCCGGGGAGACCTCCACCGCGACGATTCGCGATGCGCCCGCGATCCGGGCCGCCTGGAGGGTGGCGAGGCCGACCCCGCCCACGCCGAACACCGCTACCGTCTCGCCCGGGGCGACCCGCGCCGAGTGGTGGACGGCGCCGTACCCGGTGAGGACGGCGCAGCCGAGGAGGGCGGCGTCGGCGAGGGGCACTCCTTCCGGCAGGGGCAGCACGCAGGAGGCCGCGACCACCGTCTCCTGGGCGAACGCGGCGACGTTGAGGCCGGGGTGGAGGTCGGTGCCGTCCACGGTGCGGGCGTGGACGTCGGCCGCGCCGTTGAGCGCATTGCCGCACAGCCAGACCTCACCGAGCGAACAGGAGTGACAGCTCCCGCAGGAAGGGGCCCAGTTGAGGACGACCGGGGAGCCGGGCGCGACATGGGTGACCCCTTCGCCCACGGCGACGACCGTGCCCGAGCCCTCGTGCCCGAGGACGGCCGGGACCGGCACCCGCATGGTGCCGTCGGACAGGGACAGGTCGGAGTGGCAGACCCCGGCGGCCGCGAGGCGGACCCGGACCTGGCCGGGTCCGGGGTCCGGCAGGTCGATCTCGGTGATCTCCAGCGGGGCGCCGATGGCGGGCAGGACGGCGGCACGTACAGCCATTACTCGGAACTCCCTTAGAACTGGAGGGACTTGGTCTGGAGGTACTCGGCGAGTCCGTGCGCGCCGAGTTCCCGGCCCACGCCGGACTGTTTGTAGCCGCCGAAGGGGGCGAGAGGGTTGAAGCGGCCGCCGTTGATGTCGACCTGGCCGGTGTCCATACGGCGGGCGAAGGCCACCGCCTCCGCCTCGTCGCCGGCCCAGACGGCGCCCGCGAGGCCGTAGACCGTGCCGTTGGCGATGCGCAGGGCGTCCTCATCGTCCAGGTAGCGGAGGATCGTGAGGACCGGGCCGAAGATCTCCTCCTGTGCGATCGTCATCTCCGGGGTGACGTCCGCGAACACGGTGGGGCTCACGAAGTAGCCGGTCTCGCGCGGGGACTCGGGGCCGCCCGCGACCAGGCGCGCACCCTCGGAGATGCCCTTCTCGATGTAACTCCGCACCCGGGTCCGCTGCTTGTCGCTGACGACCGGGCCGATGCGGTCGCCGTACTTGGCGGCCGCCGCCGCGGCGAGCTCCACGGCCTCCTCGTACCGGTCGGTGTGCACCAGCATGCGCGTCCAGGCGCTGCACGTCTGGCCGGAGTTGGACATCACGTTGGCGACGCCGACGTTGACGGCCCTGGCGAGGTCGGCGCTGGGCAGGATGACGTTGGCCGACTTGCCGCCGAGCTCCAGGGCGACCTTCTTGACGGCGGCACCCGCGACCGCGCCGATCCGCCTGCCGACCGCCGTGGAGCCGGTGAAGGAGACAAGGTCGACGTCCGGGTGCTCGGCGAGGGCCTGGCCGGCGACCGGGCCGAGGCCGGTGACCAGGTTGAAGACACCGGCGGGGACGCCCGCCTCGTGGACCGCCTCCGCGAAGAGCTGGGCGGTGAGCGGGGTGTCCTCGGCCGGCTTCAGGACGACCGTGCAGCCCGCGGCGAGCGCCGGTGCGACCTTGGCGACGATCTGGTGGAGCGGGTAGTTCCAGGGGGTGATCGCACCGACCACGCCGACGGGCTCGTGGTGGACCGTCGAGTTGCCGACCTTCTCCTCGAAGGCGTGGGTCGCGGCGAGCCCGGCGTACGAGCCCGCGACCGCGATCGGTACGCCCGCGTGGACGGCCTGGGAGAACTGGAGCGGTGAGCCCAGCTCCGCGGTGACCGTCTCGGCGATCTCCTCCTTGCGGGCCACGAGCGCGTCCCGCAGGGCGGTCAGGCGTGCCGCGCGTTCGGCGGGCGGGGTCGCGGTCCAGGCCGGGAGGGCCGCGCGGGCGGCCCGTACGGCGGTGTCGACGTCGGCGGCGGTACCCGCCGGGACACGGCCGATGACCTGCTCGTCGACCGGGTTCACGACCTCGATCGTGTCCCGGCTCGCGGCGGGGCGCCAGGCGCCGTCGATGTACAGGCCGTCGTGTGCCTTCATGCTGCTTCCTCCCGGCGGGGCTGCGTCGTCCGTCCCACAAACTAGCGGCGTTAGTTTTCCGGCGCCAGACATGACCGGACGTCGGGGACCATCAGAAGTCGGCCTGCGCCCGTTCGTCCACCCGGCCCACGGCCTCCTGACCGAAAGCCGTCCGGTAGATGTGACGGATCTCCTCGATCCTCCGGCCGCTCTCCTCCTCGCGGTCCACCGGGTAGAGCAGGATCAGTTCGTACGACCGTTCCTTCTCGATCGTGCCACTCGCGTCCCGCCACTGTCCGCGCCCGGCCTGCACGGTGAGGCCGTCCGGGAAGCCCGGGGTGACCTCCTGGTCGACGAACGCCGTGAACTGCCGGTCGGTGACGGCGGGGCCGCCGCCTGGGCGCGCGGTGCCGAAGAAGAGATGGGTCTCGACGTACGGGTCTCCGCCCTCGCGGGCTTCGTGACCGAACCCGGCGTACGCGGTCGGGGCGGCGGCCAGCAGGACTCCGGCGGCGGTGCGGGCGGCCCGGGCGGGGGTGAGGTGCTTGCGCATGTCCCCTCCCTAGTGGGCTCACTCCTCCAGGTCGGGCAGCCGCGCCGGGGACGGGCAGATGCGTTCGCCGTGCTGGTCGAAGACGAAGAGATGGGCGATGTCGACGAGGAGCGGCACCTGCATGCCGTGGCGGAGCCGGATGTCGGGGGTGGTGCGCACGACCAGGTCGCCGGGCAGCCGGCCCTCCGGCGGCGCGGGTTCGGGGTCGGCGGGCCCGGAATCCTCCAGGACCACCACGGGCCCGGCGCGCAGGGCGCCGGCCCGCTCCCTGAGCCGATCCAGGACTGTCGGTCCCCCCCGGCGGCGGCGCCGCGAGGGACGGGGGGACGGGCGCGGGGCCTCCAGCTCCGGCACGACGGCGGGGCGGGAGCCGGTGTTGAAGTGGACGAGGACCTCGTGGCCCTGGAACTCCAGGTGCTCAACCAGCCCGCTGATCGGCACCTCGCCGGGCCTGGCGGAGGCGGGCTTGGCGATGCGCACGGCCTCCGAGCGCAGACCCACGATCACCTCTCGGCCCTGCTGCACGCGCAGCAGCCGGTGGTCCTGGCTCAGCGGTTCGGGCAGGCGCAGGGCCTGCCTGCCGAGACCGATCGTCATCGCTCCGTCCAGCGGCGCGCGGACGACCCCCTGCAGCAGGTTGATGCGCGGGGTGCCGATGAAGGCGGCGACGAAGACGTTGCGCGGGAGCGCGTAGACCGAGCGCGGGGTGCCGACCTGCTGGAGCACTCCGCCGCGCAGCACGGCGACGCGGTCGCCGAGCGACATGGCCTCGGCCTGGTCGTGCGTGACGTAGACCGTGGTGACGCCCAACTCCCGCGTCAGCTGGGAGATTTCGGCGCGCAGATGGTTGCGGAGCTTGGCGTCGAGGTTGGACAGCGGCTCGTCCATCAGGAACGCGGAGGGGTGCCGGGCGATGGCCCGGCCCATGGCGACGCGCTGGCGTTCGCCGCCGGAGAGCTGGCTGGGGTACCGGTCGAGGAGGTCCTCGATGCCCAGCATGCGGGCGGTGGCGTCCACGCGCGGCCGCGGGTCCGCGCCCGGAGCCTCAATGCGCAGCGGGAAGCCTATGTTGTCGCGGCTGGTCATGCTGGGGTAGAGGGCGAAGTTCTGGAAGACCATCGCCATGTCCCGGCCGGACGGCTGCACGTCGTTCGCGTATTCGCCGTCGAGGCGCAGTTCGCCCTCGTCGATCTCCTCCAGTCCGGCGATCATGCGCAGCACGGTGGACTTGCCGCAGCCGGAGGGCCCGAGCAGCACGAGGAACTCCCCCGGTGAGATGTCCAGGGACAGCCGGTCCACCACGCGGACGCCACGTGTGTAGGCCTTGCTCACGTCGTGCAGGGAGATGGCGCGTGTCATGGCTGTTGCCCCCGGGGGCTGTGCAGAGCGCTGGTGCCGGTGCTCCGTGGTCGGAAGCCCTCGTGCGGGTCGTACGGGGCCTGTGAGTCACGGAAGTTAACGGAATGTGTGCGGCCGGGGGAAGACGCGTGCTCGGATAGCCGGGTTACGGACAGGCAGGAGCCTAAACGGACGTTCGGATTCAGCGGGGGGCGCGCGTCGGGCGCGGCCCACGGACGCCGGTGAGGTGGGCGAGGACGACGACGTTCCCCGCGTAGCCGGTCCTGCGGTCATACGCGCCGCCACAGGTGATCGGGCGCAGTTCGGGGCGGTCGCGGGCGCCGCAGACCTTCCGGTCGGGGAAGTGCGCCTCGGGGTAGGCCCGGACGCCGTCCACGGTGTGGACGGCGGTACGGCCGTCCGCACGGCGGGCCTCGATCAGACGGCCGGGTCCGACCGCAGCGCGACGCCGGACGGCAGCGGCAACAGCGCCCTGTCCGGGGAGCACACGCCGTGGGCCGGGCCGGCCTCGGCGAGCACCGGCAGGACGCCGAGGCAGAAGCCGTCGTTCACCGGCAAGGGCGCCGGCCTCGGCGACCACGCCATCTCCTGCAGCGTGATCAGGACCAGGAAGGTCGCGGTCACCCCCAGGTCACGGCGTTGTGGCGAGTGCGGTGACGTCGACGGGCACTCCGTTGAGGACCGCGTTGCCGGACAGCGGGTCGAGCAGGCTGCCGTCGAGGAGCTGGTTGACGTTGACGCCCGGCGCGGTGGAGGCGTGGGTCAGACGGGTGCCGGGGCGGTCGTGCCCCCAGCCGTGCGGCAGGCTGACCACGCCCGGCCGGACGCCGTCCGTGACCTCGGCGGGGGCGACCACCTCCCCGCCGGCTCCCTTGAGCCGTACGTCCGCCCCGTCGCGCACGCCCAGGCGTTCCGCGTCCTCGGGGTGGATGTGCAGGGTGCAGCGGTTGGTGCCGCCGGTGAGGGCGGGCACGTTGTGCATCCAGCTGTTGTTGGAGCGCAGATGACGGCGGCCGACGAGGACGAGCCCGTCGGGGCGGTGGGCCAGCGCCTCCCGCAGCCGGGGCAGGTCGTCCTTGATCGGCCCAGGCAGCAGTTCCACCCTGCCGCTCCTGGTCCTCAGCGGCTGCGGCAGCCGCGGACGCAGCGGGCCGAGGTCGATGCCGTGCGGGTGGGCGAGCAGCTTCTCCAGGGTCAGCCCGTCGGGTCGTACGCCGAAGCCGTCACCGTAGGGGCCGAGGCGCAGCATCATGTCGAGCCGTCGCTCGGGGCCGTTGACGCCGGTGAGCTGTGCGGCGAGTTCGTGCGGGTCGCGGCCGTGCACGGGCGAGTGCTCCTCGCGGACCGCCTTGCCGAGGGTCTGGTCGATCACCATCGCGTCGACGGCGGACGGGGCGGCGCCGTGCATGCCCGTCGCCGCCAGGATCAGCCGGGCCAGGATCTCGGACTCGGCCATCCGGCCCGGCTCCAGGGGGACGGCGGGGCGGGTGTAGCGGACCTGGTTGCGTACGGCGAGGGTGTTGAACGCGAAGTCGTGGTGCGGGCTCCGGGACGGCGGCGGCGGGGGCAGGACGACGTGTGCGTGCCGCGAGGTCTCGTTCAGGTACGGGTCGACGCTGACCATGAAGTCCAGGGAGCCCAGGGCCTTGTCGAGCCGGTCGCCGTCCGGGACGGAGAGCACGGGGTTGGCGGCCACCGCGATGACGGCGTGGATCGGCTCGCCCTCCTCCGTGGCGGTGTCGATCTCCTCGGCGAGCGCGGAGATCGGCAACTCGCCCTTCGCCTCGGGGTGGCGGCGCACCCGGGAGTGCCAGCGGCCGAGCGCGAATCCGTGGCCGGGCCCGGCGGGCCGGGGCGTCCTGTCGGTGGCCGCCTGCGGGAAGAGGGCGCCGCCGGGGCGGTCGAGGTTGCCGGTGAGGATGTTGAGGACGTCCACGAGCCAGCTGGCGAGCGTGCCGTGCGGGACGGTGCAGCTGCCGATGCGGGCGTACACGGCGGCGGTCGGGGCGGCGGCGAGTTCGCGGGCGAGGGCGCGGATGGTGCCGGCCTCCACGTCACAGGCCGCGGCGACCGCCTCGGGGGTGAAGTCGGCCATTTCCGCGCGTAGTTCGGCGACGTCCTGGACGTGCGGCGCGAGACCGGCGAGGTCCGCGAGGTCCTCCTCGAAGAGGACGTGCGCCATCGCCGCGAGCAGCAGCGCGTCGGTGCCGGGGCGGATCGCTATGTGCCGGTCGGCCAGTTTGGCGGTACGGGTGCGGCGCGGGTCGATGACGGTCAGGGTGCCGCCGCGCGCCTTGAGCGCCTTGAGCTTGCCCGGGAAGTCGGGGGCGGTGCACAGACTCCCGTTGGACTCCAGGGGGTTGGCTCCGATCAGGAGCAGGTGGTCGGTGTGGTCCAGGTCCGGGACGGGGATCGCGTTCGCGTCGCCGAACAGGAGCCCGCTGGAGACGTGTTTGGGCATCTGGTCGACCGTGGAGGCGGTGAACAGGCTGCGGGTGCGCAGGGCGCCGAGCAGGACCTGCGGGTAGAGCGCGCCCGCCATGGTGTGCACGTTGGGGTTGCCGAGGACGACGCCGACCGCGTCCGGCCCGTACCGCTCGACGATCGGCCGCAGCCCTGCCGCCACCGCGTCGAACGCCTCCTCCCAGGTGGCCTCGCGCAGCTCTCCGTCCCGGCGTACCAGCGGAGCGCTCAGCCGGTCGGGGTCGCCGTCGACGGCCCCGAAGGAGGCGCCCTTGGGGCAGATGAACCCCTTGCTGAACACGTCGTCGCGGTCGCCGCGGGCGCCGGTGACACGGGTGCCCTCGATGGTGAGGGTCAGCCCGCAGGTGGCCTCGCAGAGCGGGCAGATACGCAGGGCGGTGCGGGACACGGGTCCTCCCGGAGGGCGGCGGCTGCGGTGACGCACGAACACGGCCGAGCATACCGACCGGTATGCCCAATGGGGAGTCCTCTTGAGGAGGGGCCCGGAAAGGGCGGATTCAGTCCAGTACGCGCTCCAGATAGGCCCGGAGCAGCTCCCGGGCCTCGGCGATGACCGACTCGTCGCCCTGCGGGTCGACCCGGAAGGCGAGGTGCACCAGGGCGTCCGCGGCCTCCACGGCGATCAGGAAGGTGCGGCGCAGATCGTCGTCGGGCGTGCGGTCGAGATAGCCGGAGAGCAGGTCGGTGAGGCGGTCGGCGACGCGGTGGTTGGGCTCGGCGCGGCGGGCGCCGACCGGGATCTGGTTGCCGAAGTCGACGAGGGAGAAGCCGGGTGCGGTGCGCTTCATGGCCAGGTACTCGTCGAGCACGGCGTCCATGGCCGCCCGCCAGTCCCCGCGCCGCGCGCCCTTCAGGCGCTGGGTGACGCGCTCGGAGTACCGCTCCAGATTGCGCTGGGCGAGCGCGTCGGCCATCTGCCGCTTGTTGCCGAAGAAGCGGTAGACGGAACCGATGGGCACACCGGCTCGCAGCGCCACGGCCCTGGTGCTCAGGGCGTCGTAGCCGACCTCGTCGAGGAGGTCGGCGCAGGCGTCGAGGATCCTGGTCAGCCGTTCGGCACTGCGCCGCTGGACGGGCGCTCGGCGAAGCGATGTCGCATGGGGCACGGGCTTCATGATGCCTTTCCGCCGGGATCTGGTGAACCTCGCCCCAGAGTACGGAGGAAGATGGCCATTGCACTCATCACTCGGGGGCCCTACGGCACCACGGGGCGCTCGCCGGTGCGCCTGCGGCCCGCGCGGGCACGGAACGGCGCGGGCGGCCCGGGCGGATGCGGACGTATCCCGGCGATCGAGGCTTGCGCCCCTCCGTTCCTCGCGGTCCAGGCCGACCTGGAGCCCTGCACCACGGAACGGTCCGGGCGCGCACAGACCCCCGCCTCACCACCGAAGCGGACATCGCACCCCCATCGCCCCGCAGCCGACGCCACTGCGACTCCGTCACCCACGACCGAAGCGGACGAGGACCTGCCGCTCGCGGTGCGGGCGGCCGCGGCGCCCCACCCCGCTGCGGACGCAAGCCCGGATCCATCCGCCGCGATCGAGTCGAGCGAGGACCTGTCCCCGGGCGAGTCCGACGCGAAAGCCTTCCCCGCGGTCAACACGGCCACGGACGCCCCGTCCCGGCAGCCGAAGCCAACACCGGGCCTCTCCCCGTGAGCGCCGGGGAGGCGGAACCGTCCGCCTCCTCCTCCACCGCCGACACCGTGATGTCGGCCGTGCTCTCGATCGGCCTGCCGTGCACCGCCCAGACCGTGCCGTCGTCGGCGTAGAGGCGGGCCGTGACGTGGTGGGTGCCGTGCGGGACCAGGCGGGCGGCGAGACGGTAGCCGGGGGTCCGGAGGCGGGCGACCAGGGCGCCGTCCACGAAAAGGTAGGCGAGGCCGCGCCCGGCCACCGCCGTGGCCTGCGTGCCGGCCGGCGAGAAGCGGAAGTGGTGGACGGTCAGCCGTACGTCCCAGCTGCCGGCGATGTCCGGCGCCACCTCGACGCCCACGCCGGGGGCGCCGTCCCTGCCCACCTCGCGGTAGCGCCGGCCCGCCTCGTCCGTCTCGTCGAGGACTCTGCCCACCGGCGCGGGAGACCCCCTGCCGCCCTTCCGTTCGCTCGCCTCACCGGTTCCGCATCCCGCCGTTCCGGCCAGCAGCAGGACGCAGGCCGCGAAGGCGGCGAGAAGTCCACGCGTCCATGACATGGCCGGGAGACTAGAACACCGGTCCGACGGCCGGATCCCCCTGAAGTCTGGTTCTCGCCCGTCTCCGGACGGAGATCCCGAGGCCCCCCTTGCGTCGGCGAAAACGCAATCCTACGGTGTTGCATAGGAATCGGGTTCGCAAGGGAGCGACGCATGAGCGGGGACGCGCGGAAGACCGCCGAGGGACTGAACTACCTCACCGGATTCGGCAACGAGCACGCCTCGGAGGCGGTGCCGGGTGCCCTGCCCGAGGGCCGCAACTCGCCCCAGCGGGCACCGCTCGGGCTGTACGCGGAGCAGCTCAGCGGTTCGGCGTTCACCGAGCCCAGGGCGCACAACCGCCGCTCCTGGCTGTACCGCGTCCGCCCCTCGGCCGCGCACCCCGCGTTCACCCGCACCGACAACGGCGCCATCCGCACGGCGCCGTTCACCGAGACCGTGCCCGACCCGAACCGGCTGCGCTGGAACCCGCTGCCCGAGCCGCCGGCCGGGACGGACTTCCTCGCCGGTCTGTGGACCCTCGGCGGCAACGGCGACGTGACCCAGCGCACCGGCATGGCGGTGCACCTCTACCACGCCGACTCCTCCATGGACCGCGTCTTCAGCGACGCCGACGGGGAGCTGCTGATCGTCCCGGAGCGCGGCGGGCTGCTGCTGCGCACGGAGTTCGGCCTGCTGCACGCGGAACCGGGACACGTGGCGCTGATTCCGCGCGGGGTGCGCTTCCGCGTGGAGCTCCTGGACGGCTCCGCCCGGGGCTATGTGTGCGAGAACTACGGCGCCCCCTTCCAGTTGCCCGACCTGGGCCCCATCGGCGCCAACGGGCTCGCCAACGCCCGCGACTTCCGCGCACCCGTCGCCGCCTACGAGGACGTCGAGGGCCCGGTGGAGGTGATCAACAAGTTCTGCGGCAACCTCTGGACGGCGACGTACGACCACTCGCCGCTCGACGTCGTCGCCTGGCACGGCAACCACGTGCCGTACGTGTACGACCTGCGCCGCTTCAACGTGATCGGCACGATCTCCTACGACCACCCCGACCCGTCGATCTTCACGGTCCTCACGTCCCCGTCCGACACCCCGGGGCTGGCCGGCGTCGACTTCGTGGTCTTCGCGCCGCGCTGGCTGGTGGGCGAGGACACCTTCCGGCCGCCGTACTTCCACCGGAACGTGATGAGCGAGTACATGGGCCTCGTCGAGGGCGCGTACGACGCGAAGGCCGAGGGCTTCGTGCCGGGCGGCGGCTCGCTGCACAACATGATGTCGGCGCACGGACCGGACCGGGAGACCTTCGACCGGGCGAGCGCCGCCGAACTGCGGCCGCAGAAGATCGACGACGGCCTGGCGTTCATGTTCGAGACACGCTGGCCGGTGACCCTCACGCCCCACGCGGAGCGGGCGGACCACCTCCAGCAGCGCTACGACGACGTATGGCAGGGCCTGGAGCGGCATTTCCGCCCCTTGCACTGAAGATTTCCTCCAGGTACGGATTGCCCCGTGACCTCCTTCGCCCCGGACTCGATCGTCCTGAACCGCAAGCTGCCGCTCTGGTACCAGGTGTCGCAGTCGCTGCGTGCCTCGATACTGGGCCGCTCGCCCCAGGACCCGCTGCGCCTGCCCACCGAGGAACGGCTGGCGGAGCACTACGGCGTGAGCGTGCTGACCATGCGGCAGGCGCTGAAGGAGCTGGAGGACGAGGGGCTGATCAGCCGTCACCGCAGGCGCGGCACGTTCATCGAGCCCGGCGTCCGGCGGGGCGCCCCCGTGCGGCTGCTGGGCTCGGTCGACGCGATCGTGGCCCAGCAGTCCGGCATGACGACCGAACTGCTGGACCACGGCAGCGCGTCCGTGCCCGCCGAACTCGCCGAGTACTTCCCCGGTCTCGCCGAGGTGGCCACGTACCACCGGCTGCGCAGCGACGAGAAGACCGGCGAGCCGACCAACCACGCCCGCAACCACGTCCGTCCCGAGCTGGCCGCGCGCATCGACCTGGACGACCTGGTGCGCTGGCCGATGACCAAGGTGCTGCGGGACGTCGTCGGCATCGGCATCAGCCGCATCACGGACACCGTGGAGGCCAGGCTGGCCGACCCGGAGACGGCGCGGCTGCTCGAAGTCCCGCTGCTCAGCCCGATCCTGCACTACACCGGAGTGACGTACGGCACGGACGGCCGGGTGCTGGACGTGGCCGTCATCCACTACCGGGGCGACCGCTTCTCCTTCACGGTGACCCTGGACGCCACCTGACCCGCCACGGGCCACCAGGTCGTACCATGCCCAGCGTGACGCACGACGACGCTCCGCTGCTCGCGGACCTCATGCCGTGGTCCGTCGCACCCCTGCGGCCGGGCCGCGCCTGGCCGACGGCGCCCGAGGCGGCCTCCCTGAAGGCCCGCTGGGACGCCCTGCTGAAGGCCGACGGCCCCGACCGGGAGGCCCTGTTCGAGCCGACACGCTCGCGCACGCTCCACTCGGCGGTGGGTCAGCTGCCGGGTCAGCCGAGCGGCACGGAGAAGCTGGTGCGCGCCTCGGGCCCCTGCCCGGAGCCGGTACGCGTGCTGGCCGCCCCCTTCGACGAGCAGTGGCTGATCCCCGACCACCGGCTGATCGACACGGCACGCCCGGAACTGTGGCGGGTGGCGGACGAGCACCAGGTCTTCGCCGTGGAGACGCCCACGGACGCCCCGGGCCCGCCGCTCCTTGCGACGTCGCTGCTGCCCGTCCTGCGCCCCGGCCGGATCCGCCCGCTGTACCGCCGCCCCGGCGGCACGGAGCCCAATCTCGCGCCGGGCCTGCTGGAGCACCTGGGCAGCCGTCTCGGACTGGTGCCCGGTCCGCTGGACGTCCTGGCGTGGAGCGTGGCGACGGTGCGCCCGGGTCTCGCGGTTCCGCTCACCGCGGACCCCGAACTCTGGTCGCGGGGCGTGGAGTCGGGCCGCCGCATGCTGTGGCTGATGCGCCGCGACGGCGAGCGCCCCAGGCTGCCTGGCGGCCGCCGGCCGTACGTCCGTGCCCCGCTCCCGGCCCGCCCGCTCACCCTGCACTACGACCGCGACGAGGAGGCCCTCCACCTCGACCAGGGCCGCGTCTCGCCGGTACCGCCACAGGCCTGGGACTTCGAGGTCGCCGGCGTCCGGGTACTGGAGCAGTGGTTCACCACCCGCACCACGGATCCCGAGCCCGGCACCCTGTCCGCGATCCGCCCGGCCACCTGGCCCCAGTCCCGGACGTCGGAGCTGCTGGAGCTGATCACGGTCCTGGCCCTGCTGGCGGAAGTACGGCCCCGGCAGGCCGAGTTGCGGATGACCGCGCCGATCACGGCCACGGAGCTGCGCGGGGCGGGCGTGTTCCCGGTCCCGGAAGGAGCCCGCAGGCCCGCGTCGGTGCTGGACCACCACGAGGAGGGCCCGGAGGGCCAGTTCGCGCTGCTCTAGGGCCTGCTGTGAAGGCCCCGCCGTCCGCCCGGAGGCGGGCATCGGGCCCGCCGCGGCGGGCCCTACCCCTCGCCCAGGGGCGCCCCCAACCGGGCGATTTTCACGGCCGGCGAAGGCCCCGCGGGGGCCGGGGGGGGCCCCGGAGCGCTCCCTGACGGGCAGCCCGCGCTCGATCTCGATCTGGACCCGGGGCGCGACGACCGGCACCTCCAGGCCGCCGCTGCGCGCCGGGTGCGGCGTCGAGCATGCCGGCCGGCCACGGCGTGCCGGCCCAGGGGCAGCCCGCGACCACGACCCGGCCCTCCCCGTCCGTGTCCAGCAGTGTGAAGCTGCTCTCCAGGCCGTCCTTGGCGAAGTCGAGCCGGAGTTCCGGCGGCGGTCCGGGGACGGACCGGTGGCCGAGTCCCAGCAGGCCCTCCGTCAGGGCGGCGGCATCGCGGCCCCACGCGAACCAGTCGATGTCCCCGTGGTCGCGGGTGACCTCACCGAGGAAGAGGTCCATCGCCCCGCCTCCGCGCAGCCACAGGTCGATCCCGGCGGCGCGGGCCATGCTCCACGCCTCGGCGATACAGCCGAGTTGCCGGTCGGCCCGGGGTACGGTCACCGGCGACCGTACCCC
>NZ_JBHYKH010000038.1:20172-32111 GCF_042741275.1 Streptomyces sp. NPDC058964 | reverse complement strand
CTGCGCCCCGGCGGGGTGTACGTGACCACGGTCGACAAGGGCGCCTCGCACAACGTGGGCAGCGACATCGACGCCGTCCTCGCCCCGCGTCCCCGCCGCCCCGCCCAGGACGCCGCCGACACCGTCGCCGCATACGCCGCCGAGCACGGGCTGCTACCCGCCGGCCGGGCCTCCTTTCCCGGCCTCGGACAAGGCCGCAGTCCCCGCGGCACCATCGCCGACCTGCGGCGCGGCTGGTTCACGCAGCTGCCGCCCGGCGATCCGCTCGCCGAACGGTTCGCCGAGCGGCTGGCACGGCTCCCGGACCAGGACCGGCGCCGCGCCGACCCGCACTTCGGTGTGCGGTCCTTCAGGAAGCCGTGCGCCGGGTGAAGTCCATGGACCAGTTGGTCAGCCAGGTCGCCCCGCCGTCGACCGAGAACGCCTGCTCCCAGCGCGCCCCGGTGGGGGAGACCCCCGACCACACGAACCGCACCCGTACGTCCTTGCCGTCGTGGCTGTCGTCGCCGTAGAACTGGCCCCGGTCCCCGTCGAACCGGCCGACGACCGGCGGGAACAGCGTCCCGCTGCGGCTGGACGCCCAGTTCAGCGACCAGTCCCCGGTGTCCCGGTCGAACAGCCGCAGCGTCGCGCCCATGGCCCCCAGCCGCGGCATGTCGATCTCGTCGACGTTCGCAGCCCCGCCGAACAGCGGCCAGCACCGGCTGGTGCCGGCGAACTCCTCTCAGTCGCTGCCGGGGTCGAGGAAGTCGGTGCGGCGGCGGTTGCGGACCTCCCACTCGCCGTGAAAGAAGTCGAAGTCGTGCGGACTGCTCATGAGCGCTCTCCTGTGGTTCCCTCGGGCAGGCTGTCGGACAAGTAGGCCTCCAGATCCGGGACTCCGGGCGCCAGCACGTGCCGCACCCAGGCGTCCCGCTCGTGCCGGATCGGCGGCAGCTCCCAGACACAGCCGATCCACCGCAGCTCCGGTGTGACGAACCGGGTCGGATCATCGTCCGGGCAGCCGAGCACCGGCTGGCCGGCCGCGGCGCCCCTGAAGTGCAGGACGTTGTCCCACACCCAGCTGTACGCGTTCAGGTACGCGCCGGTGTCCCCACCCCGGTGCAGCACGACGAACGCCGCCGGCGGCGTCCCGTCCGGCTCCGGCAGCAGCTCCGGCAGGATCGCGTACGCCGCCTTCTCGACCTCGGGCGCGATGCCCGCGGGGTCCGACGTGACGTGGTAGCGCTTGACGTGCCGGCCGGCCACCTCGATCGGCGGCGGCACGGTCAGCAGTTTCTCGGTGAAGGCCATGACCATGGACGCTAGGGCCGCTTCACTGACATCCTCCGTCAGTGAAGTCGAGCCGACTCGTGTCGATCCTGCTCCTGCTCCAGACCCGGGGCCGGATGACCGCCGCCCAGCTCGCCGGGGAACTGGAGGTCTCCGTCCGCACCGTCTACCGGGACGTCGAGGCACTGAGCGCGGCCGGAGTCCCGCTGTACGGCGACGCGGGCCACGCCGGCGGCTACCGCCTCCTCGACGGCTACCGCACCCGTCTCACCGGCCTGACCCGCGCGGAGGCCGAGGCACTCTTCCTGGCCGGCGCCCCGGGCCCGGCCGCCGACCTCGGGCTGGGCCCGGTCCTGGCCGCCGCACAACTCAAGGTCCGCGCGGCCCTCCCGCCGGAGCTGCGCGCCCACGCGGACCGGGTCGGCGGCCGCTTCCACCTCGACGCCCCCGGCTGGTACGCCGACCCCGACGACACCCCGCACCTGGCGGCCGTCGCCGACGCCGTCTGGAACGGCCGCGTCCTCGACGTCCTGTACCGCCGCTGGCGCGAACCCACCGACGTACGGCGCCGCCTGGAGCCGTACGGACTCGTCCTCAAGGCGGGCCGCTGGTACGTCGTCGCCGGGCCGGGCCCCCGCACCTTCCGGGTCGACCAGATTCTCCGACTCGACGCCACAGGGCAGGAGTTCAGCCGGCCCGACGACTTCGACCTGGCCGCCCACTGGACGGCGTACCAACGGGACTTCCACCAGCGGCTGCGCGGTGGGAAGGCACTCGTCCGGCTGGCCCCCGGCGTCCGGCTCACCGGCCCGGCCGCGGCGGCCGTCCGCGCCAACGGCCGAACCGACGAGGACGGCTGGACCCTGGCCACCGTCCCCATCGAGTCCGTCGACCACGCACACGGCGAATTCCTGCGCCTGGGCACGGACATCGAGGTCCTCGGACCGGCCGAACTCCGCGACGGGATCGCCCGGACGGTCGCCGAACTCGCTGTGCGATACGGCAAATCCCCTGCGAGCGGCGGCGGTTGAGAGCGCAGCACCGCCCGCAACCACCCCCCGCCCGGCGCGGCACGGGCGCCCTCGGGTTCTTCCCGGAGCGGTCGCAGGCGATGCCCGGGACGAAGCCGCCACCGTCGATTACGGCGTTCCTCCAGGTCCAGGTGCAGGTGCAGGTGTCGGCCGCCAGGACCGCCCGCGGGGCCTTCGCAGTGCTCGCGGCCGGCGCGGGCGGGGTGCCCGCGAGCATGCGGCTCACGGAGAAGGGCGTGACGGCCGGGCGGCCCCCAATACGGCAGGGGACCGCCCGGTCCGGCCCCGCCGGCGGGTGACGGGGCCACCCACGCGGAGCGTCCGGCGGGGACCTATTCGAGAAGCTCCGCGTACGAACCCATGGCCAGGGCGATGTCCGCCTGGGCCCAGAAGCGGTGGTACGTGAAGACGGGCGCGGCGCCGCCCGCGAGATAGCTCTCGATCTTCGACCAGGCCGGGTCGTTCTGGTAGAAGGAGCGCAGCGAGGTGAAGGTCGACGAGGAGCCGATCGCGTCGCCGTTCGGCATCCTGCCGCTCCAGCCGCTCGGCACGGACACGCTGTCGTCGAAGCGGTTGTAGTCGGTGCGGGTCTCCGGCACGGCGATGCCCAGGCTGTCCCGGTAGTTGTTCCACATGCCGTCGAGGAGCGCCTTGGCCGTCGACTTGGCCGTCGCGTCACCGGACTTGGCGGCGTAGTACGTCAGGGTCTTGGCGTACGCGGCGGCCACGCCCACATCGTCGGTGTAGTCGGCGACGGTGACGTGAAGCCCGCTGTTGGAGCCGGGGCTCGACGCGTTCCAGGTGTCGGGCTGTCCCGACCACTGGAGGGTGGAGGGGATCAGATAGGTGCCGTCCGGGTTGACCGTGGTCCTCGACAGCGCCCACTTGACCCACTTGTCGAGGATCGCCTTGGCGGTGGCGTTCCCCGTCTGCTGGTAGTACTCGGCGACCCGCTCCATCGACCACGCCTGGAAGCCGAACCACTGGTTGGACGGCGGGTCGTGGTAGACGGGTTCCCAGTCGTAGTACATGCCGTAGAAGGTCGGCGTGCCGGACGGCGGGCTCGCGTACCGGCCCTGCCAGCTGTTGGTCGCGCCGCCCGCGATGGCACCCTCGGACGACTGGAGCCAGCGGTAGAACTCCAGCTGCCGGCCGAGCGAGGTGGCCCAGTCCGTCGCTCCCGTCGCCGACTTGGGCTTCAGGTCGGCGTACGAGCTCAGCGCGTACGCGGCCAGCGGGTTCTGGTAGCCGCCGTGGACATGGCTGGAGCCGATGCGCCAGGCCCAGCCCGCGCTGGAGTCCGTGGCACCGCCCCAGGCGTAGTACCAGGACAGAAGGTAGTCGGAGGCGTCCTTGCCGGTACCCGCCGGGCAAGAGGAGGGACCGGCACAGTTGCCGATCTTCTTGAAGTACTTGTCGTACATCGCGTAGCGGAGGTAGTCGCCCATCTTCGCCGCCTTGCCGACGGTGGCCGACACATCACCGCCCCTGCCCTGCGCCTTCGCCCACACGTCGGCCCAGTACGCGGCCTGCACCGCACGCGCGTCGGCGTCCGGGGCGTCCGTGTACTTCCACTGCCTGGCGTAGGAGGAGTCGCCGGTGAACAGGTCCAGATAGCCGTTGGTGCCGCCGTACTTGAAGGCGTCGCAGGTCGGCTGCGGGACCGTCTCCCAGACCGACTCCTGCGGTCCGCGCTGGAAGGTGTTGATGTACGACGGTCCGGTGGCCGTCGGGCCCGCCTCGCACTTGCCGGGCTCGTCGCCGAAGCCGTAGACGTTGTCCACGTCCTGCAGCCAGTGCATACCGTAGACGTCGTCCGTACCGTATGCGGTCTTCAGTTCACCGGCGATCGGATCCGAACCGACGGACACCGACGTGTCCAGCTTCGCCGGGTACTCGCTCGGCGTGTCCAGCTCGGGTGCGTAGGTGGCCGGCTTCGAGGCGTTGTAGAAGGAGTTGGTCGGCTGGTCGGCGTGGGTGGGGATCATGTACTTCTCCATCAGGTCCCACGCGCCGTTGAACCTGGACCAGTCCCCGGTGACCTTGCCGTACATGGCCTGCAGCCACAGAAGGTAGCTGTAGGCCTCCGAGGTGGTCTCGTGTCCCTGGTCCGGGGCCTCCACGATCAGCGTCTCCACCGCGTGGTAGGGGATGCCCTCGGGCGAGAAGTAGCCGTTCGCCGGGTTGGTGATCTTCCCGTAGAGGTCCAGGAAGCGGGCGTCGTACGCCTTCGACGCCGCCAGCTCCGTCACGGTGACCGCCGCCTCGGTGTAGCCGGCCGCCGAGGCGGTGAAGGTCGCCGTGCCCGTGCCCGAGGAGTCCGCGGTGATGGTCACCGTCTGCGCGGTGTTCCAGTCGGACGGGGTGAAGGTCAGTGAGGAGCCGCCGGTGACGGACAGTCCCGTGCTGCCTTCCGTGCGGGCCACGCCCACCGTGACGTTCGCGCTCGGTTGGGCCGACAGTTTCACCGAGAACGTGCCGGTCCCGCCCTGCTGGACGCCCAGCTGGGCCGGCGAGGCCACCAGGGCGGGGCCCGAGGCGACCGTGATGCCGACGGGCGTGGAGGAGGCGGAGGCGCCCAGACTGTCGTACGCCTTCGCCACCAGCGAATGACTGCCCACGGCCAAACCGGAGACGGAGAGCGAGTAGGGCGCGCTCGTGTCCGTTCCCAGCAGCGTGGTGTCGTCGAAGAACTCGACCTTGCCGATGGTCGCGTTGTCGGCCGCCGCCGCGGTCGCCGCGAGCGGGACGGCTTCGCCCCGCGTGTACACGGCGCCCGTGGCGGGGCTGGTCAGCACGGTGACCGGCGGCCGGTGCGCACCGGCGCAGGCCGTGCCGTTGACCGCGAAGGCCGTGGGAGTGGTGTTGGTGCCGCTGTAGGAGAACTGCGCGCCGGTCGACACGGCCGCGCCCGCGGCGATCGTCCCGTTGTACGAGGCGTTCCGCACCGTGATCGACTGGCCGGACTGGGACCAGGTGCCGTTCCAGCCGTTCACGAGCTTCTGGCCGCCCGTGTAGCCGTACGTCAGGGTCCAGCCGTCGATGGCGTCCGTGCCGCGGTTGGTGATCGTGAGGTCCGCGGTGAAGCCGGAGCCCCAGTCGTTCGTCTTGTAGTCGACGCTGCACTGAACGGTCGCCGCCTGCGCGGCGGTCACGCCCGTGGCGAGCATGGACAGGGGAAGGGCGAGCGCGGCGACGACGGCGGTCCATAACCGCCGCACGGCTCTGCGCCGGCGTCCGGGATGTCCGGGATGCATGTGCTGGTTCCTCCTTGCGCCTGCGGCTCGTGGGGGAGAAGTCAAGGCTTGAACCAGTGGGAGCGCTCCCATAGTGGGGACGGGAGTGGGAACGGTCAAGGTGCTTGAAGAGTCGAAAAGATTCGACCAGTGCCGTTGAGGAAAAGTCAGGCGCCTCCCCTGTCCATCGCCGTCACTTGGCGCTACCTTCCTTCGCACCAGTGGGAGCGATTCCATTCAGTCGACGCGTCTGTCATGCGTCCGAGCTGCAAGGAGTCGCTCATGCGACACCCCCCGCCTTCAGTACTTTTAGCCGTCGCCGGTGCGGTCGCCCTCGTCGGGACCGCACTGGCGCCGGTGGTCTCGGCGTCCGGGGCCACACCCGCGTGCACGGTGGAGTACTCCGTCACCGGCCAGTGGGACACCGGCTTCCAGGGTGCCGTCAAGATCACCAACAACACGGCCGCGCTGAGCGGCTGGACCCTCACCTTCGACTTCGCGAACGGGCAGAAGGTCACCCAGGGCTGGAACGCCGGGTGGTCCCAGTCCGGCACCACCGTGACCGCCGCCAACGAGAGCTGGAACGGCTCCCTCGGCACCGGCGCGAGCGTCAGCGCCGGCTTCCTCGGCAAGTGGTCGGGAAGCAACACCGTACCGACGGCCTTCAAGCTCAACGGGACCACGTGCAACGTGGATTCCGAGCCCGCGCCCACCCCGACCGATCCGCCCCCGGACACCGGCGCGGCACCCGCCCTGCACGTCTCCGGCAACAAGCTCGTCGACGCCGGCCGCAGGACCCGCCGTCTGCTCGGCGTGAACCGCTCCGGCGGCGAGTTCATGTGCGTGCAGGGCCACGGCATCTGGGACGGCCCCGTCGACGACGCGGCGATCCGGGCGATCGCCGACTGGAAGGCCAACGCGGTCCGCATCCCGCTCAACGAGGAATGCTGGCTGGGCCTGTCCAACGTCAAACCCGAGTACGCCGGCGCCAACTACATCAACGCCGTCAAGGACCTCGTGGCCCGGGTCGAGGCGCACGGCATGACGCCGATCATCGAACTCCACTGGACCCACGGCCAGTACACCGGTGACTCGGCGGGCTGCTCCGACGTGCACGCCACCTGCCAGAAGCCGATGCCCGACATGCAGTACGCCCCGTCGTTCTGGTCCTCGGTGGCCGCCACCTTCAAGGACGACCCGGCGGCCGTGTTCGACCTGTTCAACGAGCCGTACCCGGACCGGGCGACCTCCACCACCGCCCAGGCCTGGCAGTGCTGGAAGGACGGCGGCACCTGCCCCGGGATCCCGTACGAGGTCGCCGGCATACAGGATCTCGTCGACGCCGTCCGCGGCACCGGCGCCAGGAACGTCGTCATGGCGGGCGGGCTCGCCTACTCCAACGACCTGAGCCAGTGGCTGACGTACCGGCCCAGCGACCCGACGGGCAATCTCGTCGCCGCCTACCACGTCTACAACTTCAACACCTGCGCCAACGAGAGCTGCTGGAACTCCACCCTCGCCCCGGTCGCGGACCAGGTCCCCCTGGTCGCCGGGGAGATCGGTGAGAACACCTGCTCGCACGGCTTCGTCGACCAGGTCATGAAGTGGTTCGACGACCGCGGCCTGTCCTACCTCGGCTGGACCTGGAACACCTGGGACTGCTCCTCCGGCCCGTCCCTCGTCTCCGGCTACGACGGCACCCCCACGGCGTACGGCACCGGCCTGCGCGACCACCTGCGCGCCATCAACCCCTGACCCCCACCACAGAAGGAAACCCGCACTCATGAGTCGGACCAGAACAGCGGCACTCGCCGCCCTGGCGCTCGTCGCCGGGGCCTGCGGGACGGCCCTCACCACCGCTCCGGCCAACGCCGCGGCGGCGGCCGTCCCCTGCACCGTCGACTACAAGGTGCAGAACCAGTGGGACACCGGCTTCACCGCCGCCGTCACCGTCACCAACAACGGAGCCGCCAAGAACAGCTGGTCGGTGAAGTGGGCGTACGCCGGCAACCAGAAGGTCACCAACTACTGGAACACCAGGCTCACCCAGAGCGGCACCGCCGTCACCGCGAACAACGAGACCTACAACGGCACCCTGGCGAGCGGCGGTTCGGTCAGCTTCGGCTTCAACGCCTCCTACAGCGGCACCAACGCGATCCCGGCCTCCTTCACCCTCGACGGCGTCACCTGCAACGTCGACGACGGAGGCAGCGGCGGAGGCGGCGGCGGGGGCGGCGGTGGCGGTACCGGCACCCGCGTCGACAACCCGTACGCCGGCGCCAAGGTGTACGTGAACCCGGAGTGGTCCGCCAAGGCCGCCGCGGAGCCCGGCGGCAGCCGCGTCTCCGGCCAGCCCACCGGCGTCTGGCTCGACCGGATCGCCGCCATCGACGGCACGGGCGGAAGCATGGGCCTGCGCGCCCACCTCGACGCGGCCCTCGCCCAGAAGGGCAGCGGTGAAGAGGTCGTCCAGCTGGTGGTCTACGACCTGCCCGGCCGTGACTGCGCCGCCCTCGCCTCCAACGGCGAACTCGGCGCGACCGACATCGACAAGTACAAGACGCAGTTCATCGACCCCATCGCGGCGATCCTCTCCGACAGCAAGTACGCCTCCCTCAGGATCGTCACCACCATCGAGATCGACTCGCTGCCCAACCTCGTCACCAACACCGGCAGCCGCGCCACCGCCACGGCCAACTGCGACACGATGCTGGCCAACGGCAACTACGTCAAGGGTGTCGGCTACGCCCTCGCCAAGCTCGGCGCCATCCCCAACGTCTACAACTACCTCGACGCCGGACACCACGGCTGGCTCGGCTGGGACGACAACTTCGGCCCGGCGGCCACCCTGTTCAAGCAGGCGGCCACCAGCGAGGGCGCGACCGTCGACGACGTGGCCGGCTTCATCACCAACACGGCCAACTACAGCACCCTCAAGGAGAACAACTTCACCGTCAACGACACGGTGAACGGCACCACCGTCCGCCAGTCCAAGTGGGTCGACTGGAACCGCTACGTCGACGAGCTCTCCTTCGCGCAGGCCTTCCGCAACCAGCTGGTCTCGGTCGGCTTCGACCCGGGCATCGGCATGCTGATCGACACCTCCCGCAACGGCTGGGGCGGCACCGCCCGCCCGGCCGGCCCCGGCCCGCAGACCAGCGTGGACGCGTACATCGACGGCGGCCGGTACGACCGCCGCATCCACATCGGCAACTGGTGCAACCAGGCCGGAGCCGGCCTCGGCGAACGCCCGCAGGCCGCCCCGGCCACCGGGATCGACGCCTACGTGTGGATGAAGCCGCCGGGCGAGTCCGACGGCTCCAGCACCGCCATCGCCAACGACGAGGGCAAGGGCTTCGACCGCATGTGCGACCCGACGTACACGGGCAACGCGCGCAACGGCAACAACATGTCCGGAGCCCTGCCCGACGCACCGCTGTCCGGACACTGGTTCTCCGCCCAGTTCCAGCAGCTGATGCAGAACGCCTACCCGCCGCTGTCGTGACGTGGTGACAGCACTCCGCCGGGGTCAGCCCTCCAGGGACAGGCCCCGGCGGACCGCGAACTCGACGGCCGAGTAGTCGCCGTCGGGCCGGTCCAGCTCCAGCGGCGACTGCAGGTACAACGGCGGCTGGGCCATGAGACGCGGACGGCTGCCGTGGTGCGGCTGGGCCGCGTGCACCAGGAACGGATGACACAGATAGACGTCGCCGGCCCCGCCGGTGGCGTGGGCGAGCGGACGGTGCGCGGAGGCCGCGTCCACCTTCGGACCGAGTTCCAGGAAGGTGGCGCCGCCCTCACCGTAGGGCTCCAGAACCGGCGGCACGTCGAGGTGCGAGCCGACGCGGATCCGGGTCGGCGCGTCCTCCTCGGCCACCTCGCCGAACAGGAACAGCATCAGCAGCGCACGCTCCCTGGACCGCAGGTTGGTGTGCCACACCGTGGCGCCCTCCGGGAGGAAGCCGCCCTCGACGTGCCAGCCCGCGTCGTCCGGCTCCTGCGCGTGCGGGAACCGCAACGGGAAACTCCCCAGCGAATAGCGCGGCACCCACCGTCGCGGGCCGACCAGCAGATCGAACGCCTCGTGCAGTACGGCGGAGTTGGCGGCGGCCGCGAACGGTCCCTGGGCCATACCGCCGACCCACACCACCGGGTCCTTCCAGGTGCGGGGGTCGTCCGGGTCGTACCCCGTCTCCCGCCAGAGCAGCCCCGCGCAGTCCTCGGCGACGCGCTTCGGGACGGCGCCCTCGATCTTCACGAACCCGTCCTCGACGAAGCGCTCCACCAACTCGTCGTCCATCGGGCCATCCTCGGCGACCCGCCTTGCCGGACGCACGCCGTTTTTTGCCGCCCCGGCAACAGAGCTGGCCCCGGCCCGGTGCGTCGTCGCACGCTGGCCGCCTCCGGACGAAAGGCTGACCACCATGGCGCACCACCATCACCAGCACGGCCACGGCCACGGCCACGAAGGCACCGACATCGACTGGGCGGCCATGGCCCCGCACCTGGAGGCGCAGGCGGATCTGCTCGCCCCCGTCTACGAGCGGGCCATGGCCTGGCTGGCGAAGGAGGTGACCGAGCCGGGGCTGATCGTGGACGCGGGCAGCGGGCCCGGTGTCGTGTCGTGCCTGTTCGCCGAGGCGTTCCCGGGCGCGCGGGTCGTGGCCGTGGACGGCACCGAGCCGCTGCTGGAGCGGGCCCGCGACCGTGCCGCCCGCCTGGGCATCGGGGACCGCTTCGGCACCCTGGCCGGTGAACTCCCCGGTGTGCTGGACGAGTTGGACTACCCGGCCGATCTGCTGTGGGCGAGCCGCAGCCTGCACCACCTCGGCGACCAGCGGGCCGGGCTCGCCGCCTTCGCGGCCCGGCTCGCACCGGGCGGCACCCTGGCCCTCCTGGAGGGCGGCCTGCCCTCCCGCTTCCTGCCCCGGGACATCGGCATGGGGCGGCCGGGGCTTCAGGCGCGGCTCGACGTGCTCGAGGAGGCGTGGTTCGCACGGATGCGGGCCGACCTGCCCGGCGCCGTCGCCGTGACCGAGGACTGGCCCGCCCTGCTGGCGGCAGCCGGTCTGAAGCACACCCGCACCCGCAGCTTCCTGCTGGACCTGCCCGCACCCGCCTCCGACCGGGCCCGCGCCCACATCGCCGCCACCCTCTCCCGTGTCCGCGAGGCCGCCGCCGACGCCCTCGACGCCGACGACCGCGCCACGCTGGACCGCCTCCTCGATCCGGCCGACCCGGTGAGCGTGCACCGGCGGCCGGACGTGTTCGTGCTGTCCGCGTACACGGTGCACACGGCCGTACGGCCGGTGTAGCCGCCGGGGCGGCGGCTCGGCACCGCCCCCGGAGCGCGTGCCCCCGCACCCGCGCACCCCGCACCGTCCGGGTGCCGCACTCGCCGAAGTGCTCGGCGAACACCCGCCGCTTCGTCTCCTCCTGGGCGGCGGTGTCCATCGGCTGCCCGGCCGGGCCGCGCAGGACGACGATCCGCCGGGCGGCGAGGACGCGGGCCGGGACGACGGAGGGAGCGGCCTCGGTGCCGTACGGCGACACCTGCCGCACTTGACTTCGAGAGCGCTCCAAATGATGAACTCCCGACGTTCACCGAACCACAGGGGGTAACCATGACCGACTCTCCGGTCGCGCTCATCACCGGCGGCGGCAGCGGCATCGGCGCCGCCGTCGCCCGGCAACTGCTGGACGCCGGACACCGGGTCGCCGTCACCGGCCGGGGCGAGCCGCGGCTGCGCGAGTTCGCCGACGGGCTCGGCAACCCGGACGGGCTGCTGACGATCGTCGGAAACACGGCCGAGTACGAGGACGTACAGGCGGCCGTCGCCGCCACGCTGAAGGAGTTCGGGCGGCTCGACACGGTCGTCGCCAACGCGGGTTCCGCCACCCACGACTCGGTCGCGCAGGGCGATCCCGCCGGGTGGACCGACATGGTGCTGACCAACGTGCTCGGGCCCGCCCTCCTCATCCGCGCTTCCGTCGACGCCCTGAAGGAGACCCGGGGCAGGATCGTCCTCGTCGGCAGCGTCGCCGGGTTCGTCAACACGCCCGGCAACCTCTACGGCGCCACGAAGTGGGCGGTCACCGGCCTCGCCGAGAACACCCGCCGCCAGGTCACCGAGTGGGGTGTGGGCGTGACCCTGGTCGCCCCCGGTCGTGTGGAGACTCCGTTCTGGGACGGCCTTGGCAGTCTTCCGCCCGGCCACCTCCTGACCGCCGGCCAGATCGCCGACACGGTCGTCTGGGCGATCCGCCAGCCCGCCGGCGTCGACATCAACACCGTGGTCGTCCGGCCGATCGGGCAGCCCAACGGACGTACGCGTGAGGCGCGGCGGAGCCGCCAGAGAGTGGGAGGGGGGCGAGTGCACGTGCCGCTCGGGGGTGTTTG